>JAGNTI010000020.1 GCA_017987615.1 Sediminibacterium sp.
TTAGGCGTATATCCTTCAAAAATTGTTTTGAATGAAATATAAGACACACTAAAACCACCAGTAGCAAGCGGGTTTAAATGCTCCATTCTACCTGCACCCAAAGTATCTTTGAACAACTGCGAATAATCTTTTGTAAACGTTTTTTCTAGATTGAGATCAATGAGTAATTCTCTAATTGGTTCTACCTGAGCAGTAATATTAAGACGCTGCTCAAAACTTTGTCTGTACAAAAAGTTAAACCCTGGATCTCTAGACAATAGACCTTGTGCCGCTTTTTGATTAAGCCAAGTAGTGTCTGGTTGTTTTCCAAAAGCATAATCAAGACCTGGGGCTAATGAATTAAAGTTTTGTCCCAACAACTGTGTGCTATCCGTAAAACCAGGCACCCTACTTCGGTAGTTGGCTGCGTAATTAACAGATAGATTTTTAACCATCGTTAAAAGTTTGCCCGAAAACCTGGTGGCGCCATTAAGTTCTGGCATTTCATTTGCCTTAAGCATTTTAGCAGCAATACGCTGGTCCTTTTTTAAAGTCTTCCACTTTTTTAAAGCTACTTTTCGTTTATCCCCCACCAAACCTTGTAGTGTTTCTTTTTTACTAAGTAGCACTGTTCCAAGTAATTGTTCTGGCGTTGCTTTACTCGAAATGGTATTGCCTTTTACTTTTGGCGGCGGTATATTATCGAGTGCGCGTAAAAATTTAGACTTCGCATACAGACTGGCAAAATTAAAAGGAATACTTAGATTATTTTCTTGCGAATTTTCGATGGTATTACCAAGCTCGTAAGCAAGCCTACTTGCTCCAATCCAGTTGTAACTGGTAGCATAGGTATACCTTGCTGTAATCCAATCTGTGAGTGGAAATTTATTAAGTGGAACCGTATAAGATATCGCCGCTTTTTGTTGATACAAGGTATTTCTACCCCCTTTTAAAAAGTTTTGCTGAACACTATCTTTTTTGGCGCGCGTATCTATTCTACCAAAAGGCTCATCAATGCGGGCATTATTGGTTGCAGAAAAATCAAGATTTACTGAATTTGATACATCCCAACGTAAATTATAAAAACGGTCAAACGTAAAATACTTATCGTAAGTAGTATCTACTCTTTCAACTTTACTATCACGCGTATTTACGATGCGAGGAATAAATTGTCCAAATTGACGCTGTACATCCGCTCTAAAACTAAGTAGGCTTGGTTTTAAGTTGAGGTTAAAATCTTTGATCAGTGACAACCAAGGCGTATTGGTTTTGATAACTTTTTTAAATGGATACTTAAATGAAGGCTGTGCATTATAGGTATATCCAAGCCCACCTCTTTGTTTGGTTACTTTATTTTCGTCAACAATAGGGCTACTTTGTGCCGTTTGTGTATACGAATAATTTAAATCAAAATTACTAAGACTAATCAGTGTTGTTTTTTCACTTGGCAACACTTTTACATTGGTAAAATTGATGGTTTTAATAGTTGTCTGATCCATGGCAGCTTGCTTCATAGAATCTCTCTTATCAACAGCCGCACTATTTAATTGCTCTTTAAATCGAATGTCTTTATCGTATGGGTCAAATGCTGGCGTAAAAACTGTTCTATTAATACTTGCATATACCGGTAGTGATACATTCGCCTTTTTAGGCAGTAGTTTACCTGCTTCGATATTAGCCGCTACATCAAACTGCGTCATATTTTCTTTGGCCCTTTCATTTACACGCTGTTCAATTGTTCCAAATCCTACAGAGTGCGTGTTTGCAGAAACAGATAAGGTACCTAAATCGGCTAATACCATATCTACCCTACCAAGTGCAGACCATCCGCCTTGCTCATCCATTTCGGATAACCTTAATTCGTTGGCCCATACTTCTGCGCTAATGATAGGACCATCCGGCAAATATTTATTTTCAACACCAATTAATATTCCACGCACTTCACCCAAATTTGGATTTCCTTGTACCGAAACTATTTTATTACCAAGCGTTTCCCTATAAATATTGGTAACGGATAATCCTTTACTATTTCTTCTTTGTTTCAAATCAATTAATGAACGCAAAGACAAATCAAGATTGTTAAGCGCTGGCCATATTTTATCTTCCTGACCTTTTGGATAATTGCCAGGTCTTGTTACTTTTAATGGGATTTTTATTTCGTAATAGTTATTTAAAAAGTCTTGACCAAGCCTTACTACTGCATATAACTCATCGTCTAAAACAGGTCTTAATCCAGGAACCGACTCGGCATGTAAATACATAGAGAGTCTACCAAATTGCCTGAAATCAAAAGGAACCGTTTTAAATACAGCGCGCGAATCACCAGAAGTTAAATCTCTAATTTGCATACTCATGGCCTGCTCATTTTGTTGCAGGTTTACGCCGTTGTTACTAAGCAACTGAACACGTTCAACACCCGGAGGCATTAAATAATTAACTGGTTGACGACTACTGTTTTCTTCCAAATTAACAGCGAGTGTATTAAAAGTAACCCCACTATTTACTGGTATGGGCTGATAAGAACCCGTTGTATCTAGTTTAAAATTAAACTGGCGCCACTGGTTTCGCACCAAATCCATTCTTGCCATACGCACTACTACAGAATCTTCAAAATCAGTAAGGTATAAACGTGCAAAACGAATCGATTTAAAATCGGACATGTTACCCACTTTTCTAGTATACCCTCTAATTGGGATACGGAACAAAAACCAATTTTCCGTTTTTACAGTTCCATCTGCTGCATTTACAGATAGCGTTCTTTTATCAGTAATATATGGCGTAACACCAACAGCCATGCCAGGCTTTAAAGACACTTCGTACTCATAATAGGCTTCTGTTTCATTGAGGGTATTGTCTCTATTTAAATCTTCATTGTCTGGATAGAGTGTTGCGGCCGGTGTAAATACACTTGCAGATGCTATGGGCGAATTGCCCTGTGGATTGTTATGATTTTTATACCTGCCTAATATACCTGTACCAGCCGCGTCAAAACTATTGTCACGGTACCACTTATAATTATCACCGGCAGGATCAACGAGTGCTTTTTGATACACCAAAGAAGAAGTGCCAAAATTGTTGGCCAACTTTTGTAAAATATAATTCTTCTTAACTTTTTCTGCATTGTCATCAAGTCCATCAAAACCCACATCTTGGTATGGCCTATCATCAGGATCATTACTAAAAGCCTGTGTAATTTGAATAGGATTCACTGGCGTTTTACCCCAAGTGTTACTGCTATCTACTTGAGCAGGCACTTTAGGCGTGTTCATGCCATTTTCGTAAAATCGTTTTCCATCTTTTAAAATGTCTTCACTAATATTACCAAGGTTGAGTAATATTTTTCCACCTCTACTATTAGGACTCGTGATAAAAGGATCTTGCATCCAAATTTCAAAATATTCGATATTACCCGTTTCAAAATCTGTTTGATCAATGGCACGCATTATGCCGCCCCACTTTGCAGCTGGTGTTTTAAATTTACCATCGGCTCCTATCTGCGCAGATCTTGTTTCATAATTATAAGGACCTTTTTCTTTGGGGTAATAAGCAAGGTCTAAGGTTGCCGTTTGAACATCGGTAATATTAGTGGTACGTTGCGGAAATAATTCGTTGGTAAATACTTGACGCACCCTTGGGTCACTGAGCTCCGCTACATTTCGCCTAAGTGGATTGTTGCTGCTGTTTTTGTCTTGTAAATTAGGTTCAATATTATACCAAGCTAATTTGGCACGGTTATAATTATAATCGATAGAATCGGTTAATCCTGCTTCTGGAAATTTAGGATTGCCTTGAGGCGTAGAAGCAAGTGTCCATGCTACAAACGGGAACCTTAAATCAATATTGGTTCTTGTACCTTCAAAGTCATCAATAAAAATAAGTCCTTGTCCGCCAGAACCAATTTGCGGCGGATGCCCGGGCTTTAAAAATGCGCCTTCGCCATATGCATTTATGCTAGACTTAGCTTTGGTAGAATAAAAAGGTAGTCTATTTAAAAGCCTTGTTACAGAAGGTAGTTCCGACTTATAACTAAAATCTAACCCGTACATCGTGTTCCGAATAGGATCATCACCATAATTCATTTTAGTAAAAAATGGACGCTCTCCTAATCTAACCGATGTTGCACTTACACTAAATTTTTTATTGGCGATATAATCTAAACGAAGTCCACTAAAGCCTCTTGTTTGCATACCAAAGCCGGTATTGTTTTCAAAAGAAACACTCACTGGAACATTGGAACTTAATATGGCAGCGTTTAAAATTTTAATACTTCCTAAATTATAATCCACACTATAATCGAGACCTTCTCTTAATTGCTGGCCACCCGCTGTAACGCGCACTGAACCTGGCGGAATATTAAAAGTATTAAGTTGAATTTCGGACCCGCCGCCACCACTTTTGACTTGCCCTTGCATTACAAAGCGGTTAAGGTTTGCATAGGTTTGTGCAATTGCCTTAATAGAATCGTAGAGTTGATAATAAATATATTTTTGCTTGACCGCCGTAGGCATACCCGTAAACGCAAGGGTGTCAAGGTCATTACCAAATGGTTCAAGTACCGGAAATATAATTTTACCCGTTTGCTGCAGCACCGTAAATCCATCCACAAAATCAAATACACCATCTGGCTGCGGATCGTTTCGATTGTTGAGCCTATCTAGATTTAAAATTTTAAGTAATGGAAATCCTTCTGCAGCTTTTGATGTTTCTGGTAAATATCTTTTGAGACCACCGCTAGGTTCTTCGTATAAAATATTGAGTTTAAAATCTTCCCGCTGGATACCGCCAAAAACATCAAGTGAGTATACGTTTTTCATCATCCAATCCCAAATAGGAAGTTCAATTCGTTGAGAAGTTGCTTTTAATAATTTTAAAAACAAAACTTTTTGCACACCCTTGCTAGAATCAAGTGCTACGTCTTGAGAAAATTCACCCACTTGATACACACGACCATTGTAGGTGTACTGATATGCTACGGCGAGCACTTCATCTGCTTGCAACTGCGTATTGATGGATAAAAATCCAATTTGAGGATTAAAGCTAAACTCGGTGGTATTTAATTTACGCGCAAACGTTTTTTCATAATCATCAACGGGCCTAAGTCCTTTTGACAATAGCAAACTATTAATGACTGCAGGATTTCTGCTACTTGGATTGCTTACAAGTCCAGTATATAAATTATTGGCTCCATTAAATGGAAGTGCGCCACCCGCTGTAGCTGCTATTGCCCCCGTATTATATGGCTTAGGCTCGCCTAAGTCCATAAGACCTACTATATCTCTGGCTTCGGTAGTAGCGCCAGTGCGGTTGGTAACCCAAACTTCGATGCGCTGAATTTGTACCTGCGTATTTACGACAGGTAAATTTTTCATGGCCTTGTTAAAATTATTTTTGAAATATTGGCCTAATAAAAAGTGTCTGTTTTCTTCGTAGTCATCTAACTTTTTTTCAAAAGTTAACATAGATGCACCTCCCTGCAAAGCTACTGACTGTCTGGTAGATCGTTGGTTAGCGAGCGCCGCAGTAACAAATAATTTTCCAAATTGCAACTGCGTTTTAACACCAAATAAATTTTGAGCCGACGGAATTAAAGTACCTCTCGATTGAAATGAAATATTTCCTGCCTCAATGCTTTTTAAAAGCTCATCATCCATCCCCTTATAATCAAGCTTAATCTGATTGTCAAAATTTAAATTAGCAAGGGTGTTATAGTTGATGGGGAATTTTAATTTATCGCCAATATTTGCATTCACACTTAAATTGGTGTTCATGTCAAAATCAAAACCACCATTTTTTCTGGCTCTTTCCGGAAGTGTTGGGTTTTTTATATTTTGCCCTTGATAGCCAGCCATAATGGTTACATCGCCGGTTGGTTTTATATCAACATTTAATTTATTGGCAGCGAGTCCATCTGCCGTATTTTTTAATTGATCCTTTAAGTTGCCAAGCTGATCCCCTATTTGTTTGGCTTGATCCGTAAGTTGTTTTATTTGACCACCAGCACTACCTAACATATCACTCACGCCAAAAATTCGATCAAACAATTTATCGTATACCTGCATAGGTGGGCGCGCTACTTTTTTATTGAGCGCCGTTAAAGCATCTGCCCGCTTTTTAAAATATTCCTTTTCATCTTCTTTTGCTTGGAGTTTAACATAGGTATCAAAATCGATATAACTAGGCGTACGGTATAATTTTCCATTGATGGTTTCAACTACTTTATACTGTCTAGTTATTGGATCAAAAACCACCGACTTTTTAATAAGTGTGGTATCCCTGATATCATAGGGGTTTTTACTAGGTGCTACAATTGCCGCAGCCCTTCGGTCCTTGATAGGATAACGAAGACCCGTTTTTGTTTGCGCATGCAAATACTGAACCGAGCAGAACAGTAGATTGAACAACAAAAAGAAGCCAAATAAATATTGACGATACCGACTCAAAAAAGTAAGATTAATAAAGTAGCGTTTTGATCGATAGTCTATAGGTTTTTTAAAGCAGTTTTAATAACATCTTCAAGTGGTGCGTCGGCACCCAATGCTACCATTGTTTTTTTAACGGCCTGCTCAGCAAGTGGTTTTCCTATCCCTAGGGCCACTAAAGCCTGAACGGCATCGCTATCTGGCGAAGATACAAAACCCCCTCCAAAAGGAGCGTCTTGATGCTGTTTTCCTAATTTATCCCTTAATTCGAGCACCAAACGCTCTGCGGACTTCTTACCAATGCCCTTAATAGCCTCTAATTGCTTGGTATTACCCTGTACAATGGCTCTGGTAATTTCATCAGGGCGAAGGCCTGAAAGCATCATACGTGCGGTTGAAGCACCCACCCCAGAAACACTGATAAGCTGCAAAAAGAGTTCTTTTTCGGCACCATCTGCAAAACCAAACAAGGTTTGCGCATTTTCTGTGATATGCAAATAGGTATACAATTGACCCTCGGCAGCATCTCCAATGGCACTAAAGGTGTTTAAGCTAATTTGAAGGTCGTAACCTACCCCATTAACGTCTACAACCACTCTGGCGGGTGTCTTAATTGCGTATTTTCCTCTTACAAATGCGATCATAATAGAACTGTAAAAATAGGCGTAAAAAACGATACAATTGGGCCTATCTTTACGCGAAAAATTAGAAGATTTTAAGAAAATCAAATATGCAGAACAGAAGAGCAACAATTACCGCCGTGGGAGGCTACGTTCCAGAAGACAAATTAACCAATTTTGACCTCGAAAAAATGGTAGAAACCAATGATGAATGGATCAGATCCAGAACCGGCATCGAAGAACGAAGAATCTTAAAAGGAGAAGGCAAAGGGAGTTCCGATATGGCTGTTCCTGCCGTTCAAGAAATATTAAGAAAAAAGAATATAGATCCTACCGAAATAGACTGTCTTATTTGCGCAACAGTAACCCCCGATATGGTATTTCCAGCTACTGCGAATATCATTTGCGATAAAATTGGTGCCACAAACGCCTGGGGTTATGATATGAGCGCCGCTTGTAGTGGATTCTTATTTGCGCTTACTACAGGTGCAATGTATATAGAGAGTGGTCGATTCAAAAAAGTAATTGTTGTAGGTGTAGATAAAATGAGCGCTATTGTAGATTACACCGACAGAGCAACCTGTATCATTTTTGGAGATGGCGCTGGTGCTGTTTTATTAGAAGCCACAGAAGATGAAAGTATCGGTGTTAAAGACAGTATTCTAAAAAGCGATGGTAGCGGTAGACATTATTTACACATGAAAGCGGGCGGTTCCTTAAAACCTGCATCTGCCGAAACCGTTTTAAACAAAGAACATTTTGCCTACCAAGAAGGACAGGCTGTTTTCAAGTTTGCTGTAAAAGGCATGGCCGATGTTAGTGCTGAATTATTAGAACGCAATCAACTGACTGGTGACGATATTGCATGGCTCGTGCCACACCAAGCAAACCTGCGCATCATTGATGCAACTGCAAACCGCATGGGGCTCGACAAAGAAAAAGTGATGATCAATATCCAAAAATATGGCAACACAACAGCTGCCACATTACCCCTTTGTTTATGGGATTGGGAATCACAATTAAAAAAAGGTGACAACATTGTACTAGCCGCTTTTGGTGGTGGATTTACTTGGGGAGCAACACTATTAACTTGGGGTTACGATTCAAAAAAATAATACATGAAAAACAAAGTTCCTTTAACTGGTATTAGCTCGGTGGCCATGCACGCTGCAGGACATCACAATGCAGAAGATGCACACCTAACACCCATATTTGCTACTTCAACCTTTACTTTTGACAATACCGAAGAAGGCATGAACCGCTTTGCTGGTAAGGATAAAACAAGGGTATATAGCCGTTGGGGGAACCCTACTTTTACTGCAGCAGAAAAAACAATTGAAGCATTAGAAGCTTTTGGATTAAAAAATAAAAACGGAGAACAACTTGAACTTCGTGCCCTTTTACACGCAAGTGGACAAGCCGCAATGACAACGCTTTTTATGAGCGAGTTAAAAACGGGCGATGCCGTTCTTTCACACTACTCATTGTATGGTGGCACTTACGAACTATTACATAAAGTAGTAGCTGCGATGGGCGTTACTATACTTATTGTTGACATGCGTGATACTAATGCAGTAGAAAATACACTTGCCAGCAATAGTCATATTAAATTAGTACATATTGAAACGCCTGCTAACCCTACCATCCAGTGCGTAGATATTGAAGCAGTTACTACTATTGCTAAAAAACATAAGCGCCTCGTAAGTGTAGACAATACTTTTGCAAGCCCTTATTTACAACAACCATTTAAATATGGTGTAGATTATGTTTTTCACTCTACCACAAAATTTTTAAACGGCCATGGCTCTGCTATTGGCGGTGTACTACTTGGTAGCGACGTAGAAAAAATGAATACCACGGTTTGGAAATGGCATGTACTCCTTGGAGGAAATGCAAATCCGTTTGATGCTTTTTTATTAGGTCAAGGCATGAAAACACTGGAACTGCGCATGGATAGGCATTGCAGCAACGCACAAACCATTGCGGAGTTTTTAGAAAAACATCCTTCCATTTTAAAAGTAAATTACAATGGACTTCCATCACATCCAGATTATGAAATTGCAAAAAAGCAAATGAAACATCCGGGTGCTGTAATGAGCTTTGAATTAAAAGGTGGTATTGAGGCAGGTAAAAAATTTATTGACGCTTTACAAGTTTGCGTACGTGCTATTTCATTAGGTACTGTAGACACACTCGTGTCGCACCCAGCAAGTATGAGCCATTACGGCGTAAGCCCCGAAGAAAGAGCTAAATACGGCATTACAGATGGCCTTATTAGAATGAGTGTAGGTATCGAAAATATTGAAGACCTACTTGCCGATTTAACACAAGCCCTAGGATAATTTTATTTTCAGAAAAAAGAAACATGCAAACAACAATAAGACGCGCTACAATAGAAGATTGCCCAAGCATGCTTGGCCTTATTCAGGAACTAGCTGTTTATGAAAAAGCACCAGACGAAGTAACCGTTACACTTTCACATTTTGAACAAAGTGGTTTTGGTGAAAACCCGGTGTGGTGGGCCTTTGTAGCAGAAACTGATAACACCATTGTAGGCTTTGCATTGTATTATATTAGATACAGTACTTGGAAAGGACAATGCTTGTATCTCGAAGATTTTATTGTAACCGAAAAAATGCGTGGCAAAGGCATTGGCAAATTACTATTTGACAGGATTGTACAGGAAACAAAAGACAAAGGTTTTTCAAGAATGGTATGGCAAGTACTCGAATGGAATGAGCCTGCCATTAACTTTTATAAAAAATACAAAGCCAACCTCGATCCAGAGTGGATCAATGGCATATTAGATATATAAATTACAACTAACTTAATCCGTTTACAACCGCTTCTTTGTATACTTTTTGTACAAGACCTTGTAATACTTTGCCCGGACCAACTTCCGTAAAATGTGTAGCACCATCAGCAACCATTTGCTCTACTGTTTGCGTCCATTTTACAGCGCCCGTTAATTGATTGATTAAATTTTGCTTGATAGCAGATGGATCTGTAACGGCTGCAGCCACTACGTTTTGATATACCGGGCAAATTGGATTTGCGAAATTTGTTGCTTCGATGGCTGCCGCTAATTCTTCACGAGCTGGGGCCATTAATGGACTATGAAAAGCACCTCCTACTGGAAGTACCAGTGCACGCTTTGCACCAGCAGCTTTCATTCTTTCACATGCTATTTCAATTCCCTTTACAGAACCACTTATTACTAATTGACCTGGACAGTTATAATTTGCTGCTACCACCACTTCATTTGTTTCAGCCATTACTTCTGCGCAAATTGTTGCCACCACATCATCTGCAAGTGCTAATACAGCAGCCATAGTAGAAGGTACCAATTCACATGCTTTTTGCATAGCAGCCGCTCTAATACTTACGAGTTTTAATGCGTCTTCAAACTCCAACACACCATTGGCTACTAGTGCCGAAAATTCACCCAACGAATGTCCAGCAACCATATCAGGTGTGCCGTGCTCCAGCGTATTGTAAGCAATAACAGAATGTAAGAAAACAGCAGGCTGCGTTACATTCGTTTGCTTTAAGGCTTCATCAGTGCCATTAAACATCACTTCACTAATATCAAAACCTAATATTGTATTAGCCCTGTCAAATAATTCTTTGGCTCCAGCACTCGTTTCATACAAAGCCTTCCCCATTCCAATAAATTGAGAACCTTGACCTGGAAATACATACGCGTGACTACTCATAGGTAATGATTTAGGACCCAAAGTAAATAAAAAACCCCGACACTTTTAATGTCGGGGTTTAAAAAATAAATGAGTACTTAAAACTGTGTATTCAAACCCAAATAACGTAAAAACTCTTCTCTTACTTTTTCATCTTTAAACTTACCACCATAAAAAGCAGTAACCGTAGATGAAGTATCATCTTCAACGCCTCTACTTGCTACGCATAAATGCTTTGCATCGATTAAAACGGCCACATCATCTGTGCCTAAGTCTTTTTGTAATTCTTTGGCAATTTGCATGGTTAAGCGTTCTTGCACTTGTGGGCGTTTAGCAAAATAATCTACAAGGCGGTTTAATTTACTCAAGCCAACTACAGTGCCGTTGCTAATGTATGCGATATGCGCCTTACCCATGATAGGAACAAAGTGATGCTCACAATTACTGTAAAATGAAATGTTTTTTTCTACCAGCATTTCATTGTACTTGTACTTATTTTCAAAGAGGGCCATCTTTGGTTTGTTGGCCGGATTTAAACCATTAAAGATTTCTTTAACGTACATTTTAGCTACACGTTTTGGCGTGCCACGCAAACTATCGTCTGTAAGATCAAGACCTAGTATGTCCATGATTTCTGCAAATCTTTCTTCGATTGCAGCAATTTTTTCATCTTCTGATTGATCAAATGCGCCTGCGCGCATAGGGGTATCCACAGAAGTACTGATATGGTTGTCTCCTGCCGCATCAATTTCCTCTTCTGTAAGAATAATCTTACCATCCTTAAGATGGATATTCGACAAAGTTTCGTTCTGTTTCATATAATCTGATTTTTAAATCTAATGTTGAATTAATTTTTGCTCTTAAAAGTTCGTAAATCACCACTGCAATATTTTCGGCAGTTGGATTCAGTGTTGCAAAAAATGTAGTGTCAAGGTTTAAGTTTTTATGATCAAACCTAGCGAGCACTTCAAGTTTAATAAGATCACTTAATTTTTTGGTATCTATTACATAACCCGTTTCAGGATCTGGATACCCAGTAACCTGAACAATCAATTCATAGTTGTGGCCATGAAAATTGGGGTTGTTGCAAAGACCAAATATTTCGTTGTTTTTTTCGGGAGTCCATGCAGGGTTGTGTAACCTGTGCGCGGCATTAAAATGCTCCTTTCTAAAAACAGATACTTTATGTTTATCCATTGCTAAAGCTTTGGGATCTTGTTTTTTGGGACGTACACTTACACCCACATAAAAAATAATTAAATCAAGTAAGTATTTTGTTAATGGCTAGGCACTGTTTCAGAAGTGTGCTGATCAAGTGGCCCTGCCTTTTGCGTTATACATTAACAAAAGAACCTGACGTCAAAGATAATAACAAGACGCTAGTAAATTTGTTTAGAATGACCTTAAAAAAAGTGAAAATGACCCTATTTACCGAAATATTCGACGTAAATACGGGGTGTTTCATAGAGTTTTATGCAATGAAGCTCAACAGAACTAGGCAAATGAGGCGCTAGCTGCTCCCAAATAGCAATTGCCAAATTTTCGGTGCTGCATAGTTTACCCGCCATAAAATCAACATCTAGGTTGAGGTTTTTATGGTCTAGTTTGTCTACCGCCTGGCTTTTAATTAACTGGCTTAACTTTTTAACGTCGTACACGAACCCTGTTTCCGGATCTGGATTACCCTTTACGGTAACATACAAATCATAGTTGTGGCCATGCCAATTTTCGTTGGCGCAAACACCAAATACGGCATTGTTTTGCTCATTTGACCAATTAGGATTGTATAATTTATGGGCTGCGTTAAAATGTTCTTGTCTTGTTAAATAAACCATCTGACCAATATTTTGGCAAAGGTAGGCAGAATCGGAGTATTTTTGTACTCTATGCGGGTAATAATAACAGCTGCCACTAACCTAGAACTAGATGGTTCTGCTAAAAAAGCAAGCCTACTATTTAAAAAAAGCAAACTAAAACTAAGCTTTCACGCAACCGGCATAGGCATGCTCGCCTCCGGGGTTAAGCTCACGCAACTGGCTACTGCACACCAACCTGATTTGATCATTCAAATGGGCATTGCCGGCACCTATATTAAAACAGAGCCCCTTGGAAAAGTAATGGTGGTGGCATCAGAATCCATAGCCGATTTAGGCGTTCGCGAAAATGGAATTTTTAAAGATTTATTTGAAAGCCAATTAACAAACGAGAATGAAGCGCCCTTTAAGAAAAGAAAATTAATAAACCCTGGTATTAGGTCACTGAATGTTTTGAAATCGGATACGGTGGCAGCGGTTACCATTAATGAAATAACAACCTCACCTAAACGAATCAAAG
>JAGNTI010000147.1 GCA_017987615.1 Sediminibacterium sp.
GGAACACACGTCCACTCATACCAAAAGAAACAAGTGCTGTTTTTATCATAGCTTAAAGTTAAGAAAATCCAAGCAGCGTATAAAACAAAAATCCCCCTGAAAATTCAGAGGGATTTTGAAATTTGTAAAGGTGATTTTTAATCACTATCCAGCAACTTGCTTTCTAATAATATTTAAAGCGCCACCTGCTTTAAACCACTCAATTTGTTGTTGGTTGTAAGTATGGTTAGCCTCGATAGAATCAGTTGATCCGTCTTTGTGCGTTAGTACTAAAGTTAACGGAGTACCTGGTGCAAAGCTTGTTAAGCCAACCACATCGATACTATCATCTTCCTGAATTTTATCGTAGTCTGCTTTATTTGCAAAAGTTAACGCTAACATACCTTGTTTTTTAAGGTTTGTTTCGTGGATACGTGCAAATGATTTTGTTAATACCACGCGTACACCTAAATGTCTTGGCTCCATTGCAGCGTGCTCACGAGAACTACCTTCTCCGTAGTTTTCATCACCTACTACAATCGTTCCAATACCTGCAGCTTTATAAGCTCTTTGTGTATTAGGTACGGTATCAAATGCTCCTGTTAATTGGTTTTTAACGCTGTCTGTTTTTTCGTTGAAAAAGTTAACTGCACCAATAAGCATGTTGTTAGAAATATTATCTAAGTGACCACGGAATTTTAACCATGGACCTGCCATTGAGATATGGTCTGTGGTACATTTCCCTTTCGCCTTAATTAATAATTTTAAAGACTTAAGGTCAGTGCCTTCCCATGCAGCAAAAGGATCTAATAATTGTAAACGCTTAGATGCTGGATCTACCGCTACTACTACACTTGAACCGTCTGCAGCAGGTGCTTGGTAGCCTGCATCTTCTACAGCAAAACCTCTTAATGGTAATTCGTCACCAGTAGGAGGGTCTAATTTTACTTGTTCGCCTTTATCGTTGGTTAAGGTATCCGTTAATGGATTAAAAGTTAAATCACCCGCAATCGCAAGTGCAGTAACAATTTCTGGAGATGCTACAAATGCAAAAGTATTAGGATTACCATCGGCACGCTTTGCAAAGTTTCTATTGAAAGAGTGTACAATGGTATTTTTTTCTTTTTTCTCTGCACCTACGCGCTCCCACATACCAATACAAGGTCCACAAGCATTGGCAAAAACCTTCGCACCAATTTGACTAAACACGTCTAAGAAACCATCTCTTTCGATAGTATATCTTACTTGTTCAGAACCTGGTGTGATCATGTATTCTGCCTTTGTTGTAAGTCCTTTTTGCGCAACTTGTTTTGCTAAACTTACTGCACGGCTAATGTCTTCGTAAGAAGAGTTGGTACAGCTACCAATTAAACCTACTTCAACAGTTGTAGGCCAACCGTTTGCTGCAGCTACTTCTTTCATTTTAGAAATAGGCGTTGCTAAATCTGGTGTGAAAGGTCCGTTTAAGTGTGGCTCTAATGTATTTAAATCGATTTCAATTACTTGATCGAAATATTTTTCTGGGTTTGCATATACTTCAGCGTCTGCAGTTAAATGTTCTGCAATACCATCCGCAAGTGCAGCAACATCGGCACGGCCTGTAGAGCTTAAATAACGGCTCATACTTGCATCGTAACCAAATGTAGAAGTAGTAGCACCAATTTCGGCACCCATGTTACAAATGGTTCCTTTACCTGTACAACTCATGCTTGTTGCACCTTCACCAAAATATTCTACAATCGCACCAGTACCACCTTTTACAGTTAAGATACCAGCTACTTTTAAGATTACATCTTTAGGAGCAGTCCAACCATTTAGTTTACCTGTTAATTTAATACCAATAAGTTTAGGCCATTTTAATTCCCAAGCAAGTCCTGCCATAACATCACAAGCATCTGCACCACCAACACCAATCGCAAGCATACCTAAACCACCCGCGTTAACGGTGTGAGAATCCGTACCAATCATCATACCACCAGGGAATGCATAATTTTCTAAAACAACTTGGTGAATAATACCTGCACCTGGCTTCCAAAAACCAATGCCATATTTATTAGAAACAGAAGCTAAAAAGTCATACACTTCTTTACTCTCTGTTGTTGCTACTTGTAAATCTTGTTTGGCTTCTACTTTTGCAGAAATTAAGTGATCGCAATGCACTGTACTTGGTACTGCTACTTTAGGACGACCAGCTTGCATAAATTGTAACAACGCCATTTGCGCAGTTGCATCTTGCATTGCAACACGGTCTGGTGCGAAGTCTACATAAGAACCGCCTCTTTCAAAATTACTTGGAGACTGATCGCCATGTAAATGCGAAAAAAGAATTTTTTCTGACAGGGTTAAGGGTCTGCCAAGTGCCTCTCTAGCTGCATTAATTTTTGCAGGCATTTCTGCGTACACTTTCTTGATCATTTCAATGTCAAAAGCCATAACAATAGGTATTTATAGATGTAAGATTGAATTTTTAAAAATCTGGTGCGAATTTACGAAAAAAGGGGGGCGGGCAAAAGAGTTTCTTTACTATAAATGACCTAAATTGCCCTACAGTTGTTAAAAAAGCACCATTATGATTCAAAAATTGAGGGAATTTCTAGAATTAAGGGCTTTTGGTGTGTGTAATGCCATGGGAGAGCGCCTAGGTATTGCTACGTCCCGCATTAGAATGTGGTTTATTTACATCAGCTTTTTAACCCTCGGTTCACCAGTAATCATATATATGGTACTCGCTTTTTGGATGAACATCAAGCGTTACATTTTGGCTGGTAAAAGAAATCCATTAAACAACTGGTAGACTTATTTTATTTGGATTTATATAACGGCCTCTCTTAATCTCACTAATTTTTCTAGTAAAGGTTCTAGTAAATGTAATGGTAGCATATTAGCACCATCACTTTTTGCTACCGCAGGGTTTGGATGCGTTTCAATAAATAATCCGTCGGCACCAGTAGCTATGGCTGCTTTTGCAATCGTTTCAATTAAATGCGGATTGCCACCTGTTACACCACTTGTTTGATTGGGTTGTTGAAGTGAGTGTGTGCAATCCATAATAACAGGCACGTTGTTTTCTTTCATGGCAGGAATATTTCTATAATCCACCACTAAATCTTGATAACCAAAAGTGTTACCGCGTTCTGTTAACATGATATTGTTGTTGCCCGCTAATTTAATTTTATCAACGGCAAATTTCATAGAAGCACCACTTAAAAACTGACCCTTTTTTACGTTTACAATTTTACCTGTTTGTGCAGCTGCTACTAATAAATCTGTTTGTCTGCAAAGGAATGCAGGGATTTGTAAAATGTCAATATACTGAGCAGCAATAGCGGCTTCGTCGTGTGCATGAATGTCAGAAGTGGTAGGTAGGTTATATGTGGCACCTACTTTTTTTATTAGTTCAAGTCCATTGTCATCGCCAATGCCGGTAAATGAATTGGCACTTGTACGGTTGGCTTTGCGGTAGCTTGCTTTAAACACATAAGCAATGCCTAGGTTTTTACAAACCCTGCTTACTTTATCTGCAATTTCCATCACCAGCTCTTCGCTTTCTACCACGCAGGGTCCAGCAATTAAAAAAAACTGATTTTTATTGTATGATTGATCTTTAAATAATTCTGTTAAAAAGGGCTGATTCATGTGTATGTATTTATAGTCCTAAAACTTCTTTCATTGAAAATATACCTTGATGGGTAGCAGCAAATTCTGCAGCTAAAACCGCGCCGCCTGCAAATCCTTTTCTGTTATGTGCAGTATGCGTAATTTCTATGGTGTCGATAGCGGATGCATAGGTAGTAGTGTGTGTACCTGGTGCTGGATCAATTCTTTCAGAAGTAATCACTAGATCCGATGCCACACCCGACGCCTCGTTTACCCATTTTGTTTTATTGGGTA
>JAGNTI010000148.1 GCA_017987615.1 Sediminibacterium sp.
ACTGGCTCGTAATATGCTTTTGCTAAATCGGTATTGATAGAAACCGGTTTACCCGTTCCATTTTGTTTGATGGTAATAAAACATTCTACGCTTCCTCTTTGCAAACCTTCATTGAGCATGTTTCTAATGTCAAACTCAAATGGTTTTAACAAAGCCGGAATATTGATACGAAGATCAAACTGCTTGCCATTTAACGAACGCACTTCTACTAAAAAAGTTTTGTCGCCAATGGTTTGTTCGGCCCTACCGTATCCTGTCATGGAATATAACATAGTAACTATTTATTTTTTTAAAAATCGATGCCCACCCATTTCCGTTTGCTCTGTTCGTACTTTTTAAAGTCAAACTTGTAAAGCTTACCTGGCCTGTGTGGCACATCCTGCTCAATTTCATTGATATCAATTAAGAGCTTCATGGATGCAAACTTTTTTCTAAAGTTGCGTCTATCAAGGGTTAATCCAGAAATGGCTTCGTATAAGTTTTGCAGTTCGCGTAATGAAAATTTTTCGGGCAACAAATTAAAACCAAGCGGATGCTCCTGAATTCTTTTTTGCAACCAGGCATGACAAGCGTCTACAATTTCTTTATGGTCAAATGCCATTTCTTGTAAATCTTCAACACTATGCCAGTGGAGCTCGTTGGCTGTTATGGCTAATGCGTGGTGGTTGATATTTAGAAGCGAGCAATAAGCAACCGTAATTACCCTACCACCAGGGTGACGCGTAGGATGTCCAAATGTTTTTACTTGATCGAGGTATACATCTTTCATCCCGGTTCTTTCCTGTAACACACGGTAAGCGGCGTCGTCTAATTCTTCATTGTCTTTTACCATGTCACCAAGTAATGAAAACATGCCCTTATAAATGGCTAAGTCACTTTTAATGAGAAGTACCTTGAGCTTATTTTCTTCAAAACCAAAAATGACACAATCCACCGTTAACGGCACTTTAGGGTAGGATACCACTAATTGAACCGCATCGTTTACCTGCTCGTTGTTGCTTATTTTAGATGGTTTTTTTGTGCTCATAGGAAAAAGTACAAGGGCTATCCCTTTTTTGTGGTTTGGCAATATACAAAGTTTAGGATTAGTGTATATAAATCGTTTCAAACCATAGGTAACTAGGCCCGTAAACATTAACTTTACGACTGCAAATAAGCCCTATGTTTACACCCGAAAACTTGCGCATTTTACAGGCTTTAACGAGCCAATTATTAGCTGACTTAACAAACAATCGTTTGTCATATAGTGAGCAGGAAATGATGGACTTGCAGCAGGTTTTACGTTTTCACGAATACCGTTATTATGTTTTAAATGAACCCCTCATTAGCGATGGTGAGTATGACCGTTTATTTAAAGCACTAGAAGCCTGCGAACAAAAAAATCCTACTAAAATAACCCCCGATTCACCTACACAACGTGTGGGCAGTAGTTTAAATGGACAGTTTGAAACTGTGGCGCATTTGGTACCTATGCTAAGTTTAGACAATAGCTATAATGAGGCCGATTTAATTGATTTTGACCGAAAAGCTAAAGGGCTGGTGGGGCTTGATAACATTGATTATTCGATAGAACCAAAATTTGACGGGGCGAGTATTTCACTAATCTATGAAAACGACCAGTTGGTGCGCGCCACCACAAGAGGTGATGGTGTTGCTGGTGATGACATCACACAAAATATAAAACAAATTAAATCCATTCCTTTACGTGCAAACTTTGCAGTGTATGGTTTGCAAACCGTAGAAATTAGAGGCGAGGTAATTATGAATAAAAAAGCATTTGATGGATTTAATGCCACACTTGCTGCATCGAGTTTACCACCCCTTGCCAATCCACGCAACGCTGCGGCTGGTGCGCTAAGGATGAAGGACCCTCGCGAAGTTGCACAACGAAACCTTGACGCATTTTTATACCATATCAGCTACTATACAAAACTTGATAATGCAGCTGCACTACATCCAGCATTAACCACACATAATGGCATGCTTGATATGCTTTGGGACCTTGGTTTTAGATCTCCTAAAAAAGAAAAGAAGGCAGTAACCAGTATTGATGCCGTTGTAGATTATTGTTTGTCTTTTGAAGCAGGTAGAGACAACCTACCTTACGAAATTGACGGCATGGTTATTAAGGTAGATAACATTGCACTTCAAGAAAAAATGGGCATGACCTCACACCATCCAAGGTGGGCCATTGCCTTTAAATTTAAAGCCAGACAAGCTTCTACAAAGCTTATTGGGATTGAGTTTCAGGTGGGTCGTACAGGCGCTGTTACACCAGTAGCTAAACTGCAACCCGTAAGTGTAGGTGGCGTAACCGTATCTAGTATATCCGTTCATAACGAAGAATACATTAAAGAAAAAGATTTAAAAATTGGGGATACCGTTTTAATTGAAAGAGCTGGTGACGTGATTCCTCAAATTGTAAAATCGTTAGCAGAACTTAGAGATGGAAGCGAACAATCTATTGTTTTTCCTACACATTGTCCTGCTTGTAATGCGCCCCTTAATAAAGAAGAGACAGAAGCCGTATGGCGTTGTAATAGCAATACTTGTGAAGCACAAGTGGTAGAAAAAATAATTCACTTTGTTTCTAAAGACGCGCTCGATATTAAAAGTTTTGGCGAAGCCAATGTGCGCAAATTTTATGAGCTAGGTCTCATTACCGATGTACCCAGCATTTACAGTTTAGATTTTGAAAAGATTGGCACACTAGAAGGCTTTGGCAAAAAAAGTATTGATAATTTACAAGCAGCGCTAGAAGCTTCTAAAAAACAACCACTCTACCGTTTAATTTACGGTTTAGGTATTCGTTTTATTGGAGAAACAACGGCTAAAACTTTAGCCAACGCCGTAGATCACTTATTAGACTTTACAACAAAAACAGAAGAAGACTTATTAGCCCTCGAAGACGTGGGCGTTAAAGTAGCAAAAAGTATTGTAGACTTTTTTAGTGACGCGCAAAATATTCAGCTCTTACAAAAGCTTGAAGCCCTAGGCCTCGATTTAAAAAATCAGAAAAAAGCAGCCCCTGTAGGTAGTACACTATCTGGTCAAACATTTTTATTTACGGGCACGCTCCCTACCCTCAAACGCAGTGCTGCAGAGCAAATGGCCGCCGATTTAGGCGGCGTTATTGCAAGTGGCGTGAGCAGTAAATTAAATTATTTAGTAGTGGGTGAAGACGCGGGTAGTAAACTAGAAAAAGCCAAAAAAATAAATACGATTCACATTATTTCGGAAGCTGAATTTATTCAACTCATTGAATCGTCAAAACAATAAACATGTTAGCACCAGCCACTTTACAGTTTTTAAAAGCACTCGATAAAAACAACAACAAAGCATGGTTTGATGCGCACCGCAAACAGTATGATGCAGCAAAACTAAATTTTGCGGAACTCACACAGCAAGTGATTACGCAGTTTGGTAAAAAAGAACCATCCATTGCATTACTACAGCCCAAAGAATGTGTGTTTAGAATTAACAGAGACGTGCGTTTTAGTAAAAACAAAGCGCCCTATAAAAACAATATGGGTGCTAGCATAAAAGCGGGCGGAAAAAAATCTTTACTGGCAGGTTACTATATTCATTTGGAACCAGGTGGCAAAAGCTTTGTAGGCGGCGGACTCTATATGCCGGATGCTGCTATTGTTGGAAAAGTAAGACAGGAAATTGATTACAATTACACGACGTTTTTGCGCATCGTAGAAAACAAGAAATTTATAGCGCAGTACGGTGGACTAGATTTTTCGGAAGGGTTAAGTTTGGTAAGAGAACCTAAAGGTTATGAAAAAGAAAACCCTGCTATTAAGTACCTGAAATTAAAAAGCTGGGTT
>JAGNTI010000149.1 GCA_017987615.1 Sediminibacterium sp.
CGTTGGAGTAAAGAAACCGAAGGTGCTGGTCATGGCGGCATGGACTTTTTTGTGATTCATGCATTTGTTGAATCAATCAAAAATGGCACAGCTACACCACTAGACGTATACGATGCGGCAACATGGAGTGCGATTACGCCGCTATCTGAACAGTCTATCGCACTTGGTAATGAAACGGTTGCATTCCCTGATTTTACAGGTGGCGAGTGGATGTACAGAAAGCCAGTGTTTGCTTTAAACGATAGCTATTAATTGTAAAGGATGAGCGTTTCGGAAAATGTATTATCGGTATTTGGTTTTGATGCTTCGTTAGTGGCTGTAAAGCCGCTTGGGGAGGGTCTCATCAATCATACCTATATGGTGCAATCTGAAAACGACTTTTATGTTTTACAAAAAATAAACACAGCTGTTTTTAAAAATCCAGCAGCCATTGCGCATAATATTAAATGGGTGTCTGATTATTTAGCAGCCAACAGTCCTGATTATTATTTTGTTGCACCTATTGCTTCGGTGCATGGAAATCAGATGGAATATATAGAGGATGGGTATTATAGGGTGTTCCCTTATGTGAATGGTTCGCATGCAAAAACGGTGGTTCAAAATGAGGAGCAGGCTTTTGAAGCGGGCTATCAATTTGGTCATTTCACAAGTGTATTGAATGGCCTTAACGCAAATGATTTACAAATTACCATTCCAGATTTTCATAATTTAACCCTTAGGTACCAGCAGTTTTCTACTGCGCTTGCTTCTGGAAATCAAGACCGAATTGTACAGTCTGAAAATCAAATAAAATTTTTAGAGGATCAAAAATGGATTGCTGATTTTTTTGAATCCATAAAAGCAAATCCAAACTTTAAATTGAGGGCTACACACCATGATACCAAAATAAGCAATTTACTTTTTGATGAAAATGACAAAGGTATTTGTGTGATAGATTTGGATACCCTGATGCCTGGTTATTTTATTAGTGACTTAGGTGATATGTTTAGAACGTATTTGTGTGCTGTTTCTGAAGAGGAAACAGATTTTTCAGTTATAAGTGTAAGACCTAATATTTATAAAGCAATTGTAAAGGGGTATTTGGAAGGTGCTGGTAATATGTTGTCGCGGGATGAGGCGGATCAAATTTATTATGCGGGGCTTTTTATGATTTATATGCAGGCGCTTCGCTTTTTAACTGATTTTATAAATGACGATATATATTATGGAGCAAAATATCCGCTTCATAATTACAATAGAGCCATAAATCAAATTAAATTGTTAGAAGACTATTTACAAAAAAAGGAACTATTACAAATAGAAATAAATAATTAATTAATTGTTTTAAAATTAGATACGATATGAAAAAGTTAGTAGCGATTGTTGCTGTTTTATTTATTGCGCATACTGTTGGTGCTCAAAAGTATAGTAAGCCAGAGTGGTATGAAGCCTTTGCAAGCATCAACGCCGAAGTGCAGAAAAATTCTAAAGCATATGCAACACTTAAATATGCCACCGAAACCATTGGTCACCGTTTAACAGGATCTGTTAATGGTAGCAAAGCTGAAACCTATGCGTATAATTTATTAAAGTCTTACGGGTTTAAAAATGTAAAATATCAGCCTTTTGAAGTAGAAAGCTGGAGTAGAGGGAGTTTGACAGTGAAGATGGGAAATAGTGTTACTAATTTACAACCTGTAAAATCGGTATCCTTGGCACATTCGCCAGTAGCTGCAGATGTAACACTTGAAGTGGTGGATATGGGTAATGGCTTAGAAGAAGATTATGCAAAAGATCCTTCAAAAGTAGAAGGTAAAATTGCACTCGTTTATTTAGGCGTTTTACCTGGATCAAAACCTGGTACACCAAGCTTACACCGTTCAGAAAAAACAGCTATTGCTACCAAATTTGGTGCTAAAGGTATTATCGTAATTAATACAGCAACAGGGGGCATTTTATTAACGGGTACAGCGTCTGTTACTGGTAAATTGATTCCTATTCCTGCGGTATGTATTAGTAAAGAAGATGGACTTGCTTATAAAGAGGCGCTATTAAAAGAAAAACAGTTTGCAAGCATAAGCATGACTAATTTTTCGGGTTTAATTAAAGCGCGCAACGTGGTTGTAACAATTAAGGGAAGTGAACTTCCTAAAGAAAAAATTGTAGTTGGAGGCCATTTAGATTCTTGGGATTTAGCAACAGGCGCCATTGATAATGGTATTGGATCTTTTTCGGTGCTTGATATGGCGCGTACTTTTGCAGCACTTAATTTAAATCCTGCGCGTACCGTTGAGTTTGTTATGTTTATGGGAGAAGAAGAAGGACTATTAGGATCTAAAGCATATATCGAGGCTGCTAAAAAAGATAAGTCAATTGATCAGATTAGATATATGTTTAATTACGACATGACCAACGACCCAACTGGCTATTCAAGTTCTACAGATGTTTCAGAAAACCTATTTAAATCGATTGGTTCGATTGTACAAAGTATAGATACAAGCTTTAAAAATACATTTAGTGCAGGTGCGGGGCTACATAGCGATCACCAACCGTTTATGCTGCAAGGCATTCCAACAGGTGGAGCTGCGGGCGGGAAGCTTCCTAATAATGCAGGCCCTTGCTATCACGCCGATTGCGATGGCTTTAAACTAGTGGACGAAAAAGGAATGAAAAATACCGTTCGTTTTAATGCGATTTTGGTGTTTGCTGTTGCTGATGCACCCACTATTGAAGCAAAGCATTTGAATGACGACGAAACAAGGTTATTTTTACTGAAAAACAATCTAAAACTGCCCCTTCAAATTGCAGGTGACTGGCGTTGGAAGGATTAACGAATTATTTTAGTGTGTGTTTGAGTACACTTAATTTTCCGTCTGTAGTTTTATCGTCAAATTGTAACCCTAAGATTTTTGCAACTAGCGGGTACACATGAACGTTTTCAAATCCTTTAATTTTTTTACCGGATTTAAAAGCGGGACCCCATGCTAAAAAGCTGGCCCTCATTTCAGGGAGCCTTGGGTCGTAACCATGTTTGCCCGGACTGCTAGGTCTGCCACTTAAGCTAAAAGTATAAGGCAGTTTAGCTACTAAAATTATATCACCAATGCGGTTAAAGCGGTCGTCCGTTTTATTGTAATGAAAATCTTTTGGGGTATTTTCTTTGAGGTAAACATCGTAACCCTCGGCTTCTTTTAAAAGCGCGTTGTAGGTTGGTAAAATAACAGAACTATCCTTTGCATATAGTTGCAATAGGGCGCTTCCAGAAGGGATATAAAACTTTGCGGCGTCCACTGATTTAGGAAGTCGCATTGGCGTTTGGCTATTAACAAGTGCCATGCCATGATCCGAAACCAAAATAAAATTAACAGGAAGGTTTAAGCTGCTAACGGCTTCATTCATTTGCCTAATCACATTATCAATGTATTGCACAGCGGCTTCTGCTTGTTTGCTATCGGGTCCGTAATTATGCGCTGCATCGTCTACATCAGGCATGTAAAAAGTAATGAGATGTGGCCTGGTTTTATCTGGTAAGCTAAGCCAAGATTTAACTTGCGCAATCCTTGTTTCTATTTTTATTTTATCGTTGTAATTGTAAAAGTAGGTAGGCTTTGTATTTGCAATGGGCGCTTCAGAAGCTACCCAGTAAAAACTTGCCGTAACCATTTGTTGTTTTTCTGCAAGTACCCATAGTGGTGTTCCTCCATACCAATACGGATCAGCTACCATTTTTTTATTAGACATGGTATAAGTAGCATTTGCTTTTTCATCAAAAAAAGTATTGTCTACAAGACCGTGGTGTGCAGGGTAAAGGCCAGTTACAATGCTATAATGGTTGGGGAAGGTTAAAGA
>JAGNTI010000150.1 GCA_017987615.1 Sediminibacterium sp.
ACAACCCTGCACAACTATCTAAAGTTTTAGATAAATTAACTGCAATTCAACAAGATTTTAATGCGGGTGCAACGGGTGGTAAACAAGTATCTATTGCAGATGTAATTGTACTTGCTGGTGCTGCTGCCATTGAAAAGGCTGCTAAAGATGGTGGATACAGTGTTACTGTTCCATTTACACCTGGTAGAACAGATGCTACTGAAGAGCAAACAGATGTTGCATCATTTGGCGTATTAGAGCCTACTGCAGATGGTTTCCGTAACTACATCAAGCCTAAAACACTTATTTCTGCTGAAGAAATGTTACTTGATAAATCACATTTACTAAATCTAACAGCACCTGAAATGACAGTGCTTGTAGGTGGTATGCGTGTATTAAAAACCAATTTTGATGAATCAAATCATGGTGTGTTTACTAATCGTCCAGGTGTATTAACCAACGATTTCTTTACCAACCTTATTGATTACAACACTTCTTGGAAAGCAACAGGACAAAATTCTTTTGAAGGAACAGATAGAGCTACTGGTGCTGCTAAATGGACTGCTACTAGAGTAGATCTTGTATTTGGTTCTAACACAGAATTACGTGCACTTGCAGAAGTATATGCTTGTGATGATGCAAAAGAAAAATTCGTTCACGATTTTGTTGCCGCTTGGAACAAAGTAATGAACCTCGATCGTTTTGATTTAGCGTAATTACTAGGTTACTAATAAATAAAAAGGCGGCACTAAAAGTGCCGCCTTTTTTATGTCCAATTGATAAAAATTTACTTGCAATTATTTGTAATGGCTGCTGCAGCGTCTGGATATTTTTTAGCATTTGCAAGTTGCAAGGCGTTACAAGCTTCTAATTTTTTGCCGGTAGCTATATAACTCATACCTAAATAATATTCAGACTTACCCGTAGTAGAACTGCCTACTGCTATAGACTTTTTAAAATAATCTATGGCGTCTGCAAATTTTTGAGCGGTGTAAAAGCAGATACCTACATTTTCGGCGTGGGTATAATTGGTAGGGTCTAATTTAAATGCACTGGCATAACAACTCGCCGCTTTTATATACTGCCCTTTTTGAAACGCTTGTAAACCTTCTGTGGTATAGTCATTTGCATTTTTATTATTGGCGTCTTTTAAGTTTCTATTAAAGAGTGCTTTGGTTTGACTAAATGTTGCAAGATCATTGGGGAACATTTTAATGGCGCTGTCAAGCATATTGTTAAGGCTAGCGTCTGCACTTCCTTTTACTTCATACATGCCCAGTAAATAGTTGTTCCAAGTAAATGGCGTATTAAAATGATCTACTATTAAGTTAAATGCTTTTTTAATTTCGGCACTATCCTTCTTTTTGGATGCTGCAAAAATTAAATTTTTATAGTAGCTGGTAGCATTTGGCCAATTGTAAAATGCTCTTTTGCCACTGTATAAGGCGCTGTCAAAATTATTTTTAGCTGCGTAAATAGCAGTTCTTAAAAAGTCGTTATAGTATAAATATGGGTTTACGTTATCGCTTTCTTTTAAGAGCGCTAGGGCCTCATCATATTTTTTATCTCTAATGTAATAGCGCGCTATCATTGCTTTTAAAGGCAGGGTAGAAGAAGACATGTCAGGAATAGAAGGCAACTTTTCTACGTCTTCGGTTTTCATTACGGGGTCAGCGTTAACTTCGCCCATTACAAATTTTTGAATTTTCAAAGAGTCGTAAGTTAATTTATGCACATAAATACTAGGAATGATTCCAATCAGTGCAATACTAAAAAATACACCCATGAGTGATTTGCGAACGTTTACATTTTCTTGTTGATAGCTTATAGGGATGCAAATTAAGGCTGCTGCAATGGCTAGTATAGATTGCATAGCGGTACGCTCGGCGGGGAAATTTAAAAAGGCATCTACTGCATAACAGGTAACAGCCATAAATAAAATGGTTGCTGCTAAGTGTAAATTATTAAATGACTTGTTTTTCCAAATGCTAAAAGTAATTATGGGCACGAGTAAAAATAAGAGTGCAAAACTAAGTCCGCCTAGTAAGCCAAGGTCGGCAAACATTTCAAAAAAGTCGTTGTGTGCGTGGTAGGGTACAAAAAGTTCGGTGGTATGAAATATTTCGTACGGAATAGACGCTAGTTTCCAGTTACCATAACCACAGCCAATAAGTGGATGATGGATAGAATAGTCGATGGCATTTTTCCATAACCGCAAACGGCTGTTTTCTTCACTGGCTACTGTAATGTCACCAATTCTTTTGGTAACGGTTCCATACCCGCCCTGGCTATCTTGCATTTGAACAGCCGTGCCTAAAAACATGTTGGCAATAAAGTATCCAATGATTACTGGTATAATTAAATAGGCTATTTGTGTAAATATGGCCTTTTTGTTTTGCTTGCTTTTAAAGTAAAGGGTGGTGGCAATAAAAATGATGGTAATAATAAGAAGCCCTACATAAGTAGACCTCGTATTTAATATTAGTAGCCCTGTAACGCCCATTACAAGTACAAAAGCTGCTAGTATTTTACCGAGTAGTTTACTATTGATGATGAGCCATAGTACAAATGGAAATTTAATAAGCAGGGCTGCTGCAGTAACATTCTTATTACCATGATTACCTCTTAATGCTAAAATGTTTTCATCGAGGCTCATGGTGGTGAGGTTGCCCGAAAATGTTTTTAATAAAACAAGCGAATCATAGAGTAATACAAAAGCCATGATTACTGAAATGCCCGTTAATAAGGCGGGAAGCGGTTGCTTGTAAAATAAAATGGAGAGTACTATAAAAACTAAAAAAGTAGTAATGAGCCTAGCGCCAGTAACGAGTGTTTCGGTGGGGTTAATAGCATAAATATAGGAGAGTGACGCCCAAGCCACCAAAAAACTAAATACCAGGGTAAACTTGTATTTGAAAATGCCTTGTATAGCTGCAGCAAAGTGCTGACGGTGCATGAATATAAATAGGATACCAAGTGCATCAATAATGCCTGTATAAAGCCATTGTGGCCCCATAACGTCTGCGGCGTCTAAATCTGGAATAAAGTGTACGAGTAAATATAGCCCCGCAAATAGGGTGGGCATAATGGGCGTTTGTACTTTGGTATTCATATGTACAAATATCTATATAAAATTGTTAGGTTTTACTGTTTTAAAACTCAATTTGAACCATACACCAGTTGGTAATATAGTTGGCCTGCGCTACAGGGATAAATGGGAGTTTTACAACGTCTTCTCCAGCGGAATGTAGTACCAGCGTGCATAAATGATGTGACCTTAAAAAAGGGCTTGTTTTAATTTCTACCTGCTGTACGTTTTTAAAATTTAAAATGGTTTGTTCACGCCCCCAAACGCCTTTACAAATTTGAATACTGTTTTGGTGAAACCAAAATGTATAGTTGTATTGAAGGATGATATGAATAATTGCAAAGTAAATAAATACGGCTAGGGGTACAAGTGTAAGCCATGGCGACTTAAAGTACACAATAATGCCAGCTATAATTGATAGGGGTGTAACAAAAATGATTGTGTTGCGCCATTTGTATGAAGCGTCAATACCGTTAGACGCTGCAACTTGTGAGGGCCAAACGTTCTGATAAATATGACTTATTTGCGTAAGTAAACGCTCCTGCATAATAGGGATTCTTATCCACTGATTAGGCGTATTTGATTTTTCGCTGGTCATAAAAAAACGTAAAATCTTAATCCCTAAGATGCGTTGCAATAAATTGTTTTTCCAGCTAATTTGCTGAATGTTTTCTTTGATGAGGAGTTTTTTTTGTGTTTGTAAAAATCCCCACTGTGTTTCAAAACCTTTTTCTGAAATTTTTAGTTTCATAT
>JAGNTI010000151.1 GCA_017987615.1 Sediminibacterium sp.
CAGGCACTTTGGGCACAGAATATGGCGCGGGACTATTTTACAAATCAAAAAAATAAATAGAAGCTTATGAGAGTACTACATATTTTTATTTTTACTTCTTTAATAGCGCTTGTTTCAAAACAAGTTACAGCTCAAAGAATTGATTTGAATCAAAAACTATATGAAGCAGTTGGCGTATTTGATTCTCTAATCAAAAATAGATCAGAAACTGTTTTAAGGGTTGTTAAAGACCCAAGAGTAATTGCAGTAGATGAGCCTACTTTTGTTAAAATACAAAATGTAAATTTTAAAAATGGCTTAATCGAAGTTAAAGTACTTAGTAAATTATTGCCTAATGCAGCTGATTCGGCAAGGGGTTTCATAGGCCTTGCTTTTCGAATAAACACTGACAATACTCAATTTGAAAGTATTTATATTCGACCTACCAATGGAAGAGCCAATGTGCAGCTTCGCAGAAACAGGGCCGTACAATATTTTTCTTATCCAGATTTTAAGTACAATGTGCTGAGGACAATCGCTCCAGGCATGTATGAAAGTTATGCCGACATGGGCTTGAACGAATGGATACAACTTAAAATTGAAGTGGAGAATAGTCAAGCAAAGTTGTATATAAACAACAGCAAACAACCTGTATTGATTGTAAACGATTTAAAGCATGGCGCAAATGCAGCAGGAGCAATAGGCTTGTTTGTTGACATTGGAACAGAGGGCTATTTTAAAGATCTTGTTGTTATTCCTAAATAGTAAATTAATATTTATTTTGCACTAGTTTCAGCTACCCTAAACGCTACAATCTTTTGGATCAAATCCAGGGGCATTGGCTCATCGATTGGAAACTGCACCGAACCCTTACCTTGCTTATATTTTGAAAGTGCTTTCGTAAATTTTGCGTGTCCACTAGGTGTTGCATAGAAACCAATATGTTTTTCGTAGGCAGCAAAATAGACCAATGGTTTTTTATTCAATTTAAATGCAGGCATTTTATAAGCAATTAGTTCAATTGCTTCAGGTGCATTTGCTTTGATGACTTTTCTGATTGCTTTTAAGTGTACTTGCGTTTTCTTGGGAAAGCTTTGAATGTATTCATCCACAGTTTGTATTGCATCTTTCATAATAAATAGTTGAAAAGGAGTAGGCTATTTTATCTTAATAGTTTGTAAGGTATTATTTAGACAATACTAAAATACTTATTTCAACTGATTTACCATTTTCATTCACCAGTTCAACATGTTTTTGCTTCACCAATTGTTGTATTGCATTTACAAAAGGACTAGCCATGATTCTTTGAGGGGTTGAAAGAAGGACAATTGTTCCTTCGGCAATCAATTTTGTAATCAATTGCAACAATCCATCAAACTGACTGGGGTTATAATTTACATCACTCAATAACACTACATCAGCATTGATTGAATCGGGCACCCTATTCCAATCCATTTCCATTGCTTGCACATTATTTAATTGAAGGTGCTGAATATTTTTCTCCAATAATTCTACTGCTTCTGGCGCGTAATCACTCACTTGAACTGAATTTGCGTAACCTGCAATCATGAAGCTTGGGAGCCCTAAACCAGCTCCAATTTCAAGCACATTTTTATGTTCTATCCAGATTGTGTTCGCTTTTAGATACTGAACCAAAGCGATGGAAGATGGCCAAAGTTTAGCCCAATAGGGAAAGGGTTCGGCTGGATGATCGATCAATATTGCCTCGTAAACTTCCTTAACCTGTTCATAATCAGGAATATAGATTGCCAATTCGGCATTAAATGGGGTTAATTGGAGAGGATAACGCATGCTAGATTGCAATGTTAGCTAGAAAATTCTTTATTTTTTTGGTTGGTATTTAAATACTTCATTACTTTGTAATTCAAAGTACTTTTAAATCAATTAAAATGGATCAACAACAAGAACAATTGGATGCACTCAAGGACATTAGGTCAATGATGGAGCGTTCTTCTAAATTTTTATCCTTAAGCGGCCTTGCGGGTATTGTGGTAGGGCTGATTGCAATCGCTGGGGTAATGGTTGCCTATACTTTTTTGGGTATTCAATTGACTGAGCCTGGCTATTATAATTTGATAGTGGATCAAAATGGCGTCCTGAATAACAACGTTTATCAGTTCTTATTTGTTGAACTTATTTTGTTGTTAGTCATCGCACTCGCAACAGCTATTTATTTAGCCATGCGTAATGCCTTGTCTAAAGGATTGCCAGTGTGGGATGCGACTGCAAAAAGATTATTAATCAATATGGCTATCCCATTAACTGCTGGCGCCATCTATTGTAGTATTCTTTTGTACCATGGTCATATTGCTTTAATTGCGCCTGCTACAATTATATTTTATGGCTTGTCTATTTTAAATGCAAGTAAATACACTTTCCATGACATTCGTTCACTAGGTGTGCTTGAAATAGTGATTGGATTGATTGCCTCAATTTATGTAGATTATGGTTTACTCTTCTGGGCAATGGGATTTGGCGTATTGCATATGGTGTATGGTTTGTATATCTACTTTAAATACGAGAAGTGAAAAATTATATAGCAGATTTAAATAAAGCATTTGAAAGCAGGGTTAGATTAGGCATTATGTCTATTCTTCTTGTGAATGATATGGTTGATTTTGGCACATTGAAAGAGCAGCTACAATTGACAGATGGCAATATGGCCAGTCATTTAAGTGCACTTGAAAAAGCAGACTATATCTCCATTACAAAACAATTTATTGGCAAAAAGCCCAATACGACTTACGCTGTTACCCCTTCAGGAAAGAAAGCCTTTAGCGACCACTTAGATGCACTAGAAAAATTAATACAAAAAACAAATTAATAAATCCTTCCCCCTTTTTTTTAATAAACATACTACAATGCAAAACGAAATAAAAATCAATATCAACAATCCGAAAGAACTAGAAAAATTGTATCGTGATGACAAGACTTCTTTTGTGCATGCTTTTAATGCGGTTTATCAAGATGTGAAAGAACAACCTGCCGCGCAAATTTGGAACGAACGAATCAATTTTACCCAAGAGGATCTAACATGGGTCAATAAGAACGAAATCATTTTTATTGTGATTGCTGCAGTGATAAGCGGATTGATTGCTAAGATGCCTGGTTTCTTCGGGATGGAATATGATATTTATTTATCTAAGAATATTGGCTTCGTTGTATTTCCCATGCTAAGCATGTATTTTGCTTGGAAACAAGGTGTTGCTATCAATAAATATCTATTACCTGCACTTATTTTCATAGGTTCCGCTGTCTTTATAAATAGCTTGCCCTACAATGTACAAAGTTCAACTTTTATATTAACGACTATTCACTTACCCATTTTTTTATGGACGGTGTTGGGCTATGCGTTTGTAGGGGGAGACCTTAAGGACAATCAAAAAAGTATCTCTTTCTTAAAATTCAATGGCAATTTCATTGTGATGACTGCTTTGATCTTTTTTTCAGGGGTGTTATTTACAGGTATAACAATTGCTTTTTTTGGATTATTAGGCATAAACATAGAGCAGTTTTATTTTGAGCAAATTGCGGTTTGGGGATTGAGTTCGATTCCAATGCTTTCTACATATTTGGTTCAAAACAATCCTCAGCTTGTTAATAAAATTTCTCCTACAATAGCGCGTATTTTCACGCCACTTGTATTGATTACATTAATTGTATTCTTGTCTACCTTAATGTATACAGGAAAAAATATTTACAATGATCGTAATTTTCTGTTGTTGTTTAATGTTTTATTGATAGCTGTAATGGCAATCATCTTATTTTCATTGACTTCAATTGTAAACAATGCAAAATCTAGGATTC
>JAGNTI010000152.1 GCA_017987615.1 Sediminibacterium sp.
AATCCTGCTAAACAGGAAGCCACCACAGCTGCTTTTCAAAAAGTACTGGACGGTAAAAGCAGTAAAGACCTCACCGAAAGAGCACTCAGGTATGATTTAACCATACCGTTTGCACGCTACGTGGCCATGAATCACGCGCAGTTAACCATGCCTTTTAAGCGTTACCAAATGCAACCAGTTTGGAGAGCCGATCGTCCACAAAAAGGAAGATACCGTGAGTTTTACCAGTGCGACGCTGACGTTGTAGGAAGCAGCAGTTTATTAAATGAATTAGAGCTCACACATATTTACGCATCGGTATTTGAAAAATTAAAACTACCGGTAGAGATCAGAATCAATAGCCGAAAAATTTTGGTGGCACTAGCGGCAGTTTGTGGCGGCGCCGATAAAATGATTGACATTACCGTTGCTATTGATAAGCTTGATAAAATTGGTATCGAAAAAGTAAAAGAAGAATTAAGTGGTCGTGGTCTTGACGAAACACAAATTGCCACCATCGAAAAATATTTACAAATTAGCGGATCAAATACTGAAAAAGTAAATCAGTTAACAGCTCTTATTGGCGGCATTCCAGAAGGTGTAGAAGGGCTCCAAGAAATCAATACTTTACTCGAACATTTTACAGCGTTCCCAAATGTAAATTTGGTAGCAGATTTTACTTTAGCGCGCGGCCTAAACTATTACACCGGCATTATTTTTGAAGTAAAAGCTTTAGGAGTGAGTATGGGCAGTATTGGTGGTGGCGGACGCTACAACGATTTGACAGGACTCTTTGGTGTCAAGGATATCCCGGGTGTTGGCATAAGTTTTGGTGTAGACCGTATTTACGATGTACTTGAAGAATTAAATGCATTTCCGGACACCATTGTAACGGGTACTAAAGTATTATTTTTTAATGCCGGTGCTGCCGAAAGTGCAAGTGCTTTTTTACTATTACAGGAACTTAGAAATAGAGGTATTGCTGCCGAAATTTTTCATGAACAAGCAAAATTTGACAAGCAGTTTAAATACGCCGAAAAAAAGAATATTGGTTACGTCGTAATCATTGGAGAAAACGAACTATCAGCTGGCACATGTGTGGTTAAAAACTTAACAACAGGTACGCAAGAAACCATTAGCAGAGAAGCCCTACTAACCTATTTGTTTTAAGAAAGTAATTTGCGAAAATTAACGCGTTAAGTAGTACATCTTTTCATCTACAAAAGATGCAGCTTCTACCTTAACGGCTTCAAGTACCATGCCACTTACATTGATGGTAAGGCCTACTACTTTTTTATTGCTGTCTCTTTTATAAATAAGTGCTGCTTGAAAATCAGGAATTAAATATTGATCTTCTCCTGTTTTTTGAAGTACCGATGAGCCCATCGCAGATCCAATAAGAAGTGCTCCATTGTCTACTGTAATTACAACTTCCTGAACAGGACTTCCTTCTCCAAATTTAAACTTGCCAGTAAGCTGGGTTAAAGTACTGTCTTGTGCCTGAATGCTAATAAAAACGCCAAGTAATAAAGTGCTTAGTAAAAGGATCTTTTTCATAGGTATTGGTTAAAAGTTGTAGTCAAATATAACCACCAAGACCTTAAATTGTTGCATCTGGGCCCGTTATTTTTAAGTTATTAGTGCCTTAAAAGGTATCTTTGCAGTTATGAACAGGGAATTACCAAATATTAGGCATTTGAGCCTAGGCGAGTTAACGGAGTATTTTGAGGGGCTGGGCGAGAAAAAATTTAGAATTCAACAGGTACACGAGTGGCTTTGGCAAAAGCATGCGCATTCTTTTGATGACATGACCAACCTAAGCAAAGAGCTTCGTGCCAAATTAAACGAGACATTTATATTACCCGCATTAACCATCGATAAAACCCAGGTGAGTGAAGATGGGACGGTAAAATCTAGATTTAAAACATTTGACAAGCATTTTATTGAAGGGGTTTTAATTCCTACCGAAGAAAGAAAAACTGCCTGCGTTTCTTCACAAATTGGTTGCAGCTTAAGTTGCAAGTTTTGTGCTACCGGCACCATGGACCGCAAAAGAAATTTAACCTACGACGAGATCTATGATCAGGTTGTATTACTCAATAAAGAAAGCGAGAGAATTTTTGAGAAGAAATTAAGCAATATTGTTTTTATGGGTATGGGTGAACCCCTGCTCAACTACGACAACGTGCTTAAAGCAGTAGAGCGCATTTCTGCGGAGGACGGCCTCTTTATGAGCCCACGCAGAATTACGGTTTCGACGGCAGGCGTTTCTAAACAAATTAGAAAACTAGGTGATGATAAAGTGCGTTTTAAATTAGCCTTATCATTACACGCTGCCAACGACAAAAAGAGAAACGAAATCATGCCCATCAACGAAACCAATAATATCAAGGTTTTGGTGGATGCCATGAATTATTTTTATAAGCAAACTGGAAACGAAATCACGTTCGAATACATTTTATTTAAGAATTTTAATGATTCTCAAAAAGATGCAGAAGAACTGGTAAAATTATTCCGTCAAGTGCCCGCAGACCTTGTAAACATTATCGAATACAATCCTATCGATACGTTTAACATGACAAAGCCGGACGAAGAAGGCATCGAAGATTTTATGAACTACCTAGAAGCCAATCGTGTAAATGCCCGCCTCAGAAGAAGCAGGGGTAAAGACATTGATGCCGCTTGTGGACAGTTAGCGAATAAGGGTAAATAATTACCAAACATCCTGTTGAAAAACAGCAAAACAATTCTATGCAAAAAAGAACCGACAACTTTAGCAAATTTGCTAATCAGAAAAAAGGAAGCGCAGTAAAAGAAGCCTTCAGACAAGAGAAGAAAAAAATTAAACAAGATGCGAGAGCCGCTGGCGAAGAAATGCGCCAACGCAAAAAAGATAAAATGCGTGGGCTTGTAACTGAGCCACTCAAAAAATCGACAAAGCCAGGTGCACGAAAAGGAGCACCCGCATCAAGAGATACAGCTTCTAGGGGCGAAAGTGCAGCAAGACCAAGTGCGGCTGCAGCAGCTGCAAGACCTACTGGATCTGCAAGACCCATCACTCCAGCAAAAACATCTCGAGGTAAAGAGTTTCAAGCTACACCAGTAGCTGGTATGCCCGTTCCTATTGCATTAAAAACAGCAGAGCAAATGCCGCTCAATAAATTTATTGCGCATGCAGGTGTGTGTGGCCGTAGAGAAGCAGCAGAGCTTGTAAAGGGCGGTAAAGTGGTTGTTAATGGCGATAAAATATTTGAACCTGGTTTTAAAGTTGCACAAACAGATAAAGTAATTGTAAAAGGCAAGCAGGTATACCTACAAAAAAATGCCGTTTACATTTTACTCAATAAACCCAAAGATTATATTACCACTGCGAGTGATCCGGAAGGACGCAAAACAGTACTAGATATTATTAAAGGTGCTACACCTGAAAGAGTATATCCGGTGGGCCGCTTGGACCGTAACACTACAGGTGTTTTGTTACTTACCAATGATGGTGAACTAGCACAAAAATTAACGCATCCTTCTTTTGAAATTAAAAAAATATACGAGGTTACACTTGATAGACCCGTTGCTAAAAAAGACCTAGAAGCCGTATTAGCAGGCGTTACACTTGAAGATGGTTTTGTAGCAGCAGACGCTTGTGGTTATGCAAACGCAAAAGATAAAAACGTAGTAGGTATTGAAATCCATAGTGGTCGTAACAGAATTGTACGCCGCATATTTGAACATTTAGGATACGATGTGAGAGGCCTAGACCGCGTTATGTTTGCTAACTTAACCAAAAAAAATGTGGACCGCGGCAAGTACCGTTTCTTACAAGAAAAAGA
>JAGNTI010000021.1 GCA_017987615.1 Sediminibacterium sp.
ATCGCTTTATTTAAAGACGGTGTGCTTGTAAACCTAGTAGAAAGACATCAAATTGAAGGTCGTCCGGCGCAAGTAATTGCCCAGCATTTGATCTCTATTTTTGATGAACATTGCAATTAATTTATCTTAATTTTGTTTCGATGTGTTAGTAAGTAAGGGCTCCACGTAAGTGGAGCCTTCACTTTAAGAACAAACGCCTATTTCGCCTATGTATCCCAATTTATATTACGCAGTCAAAGACCTTTTTGGTATCGAAATAACGGGTCTAAAACTTATTAATTCTTTTGGCTTTTTTGTGGCCATCGCTTTTATTGCTGCATCGGCTGTTTTAAGCGCCGAACTTAAAAGAAAAGAAAAAGAAGGACTGCTCATACATGAGGAAGAAAAAATGATCATTGGTGCACCAGCATCAGTACAAGAACTCTTATTTAATTTTTTACTAGGTTTTATTTTTGGATATAAAATTATTGGCGCATTTGTGGTGCCAGCGGCCCTCAACGATCCACAATCCTTTATACTCTCTACAAATGGAAGTGCGCCCGTTGGTATTTTAGTGGGTATCTTCTTTTTAGTTTTAAAATGGTACGAAAAAAACAAAGTAAAACTTCCTAAGCCCGAAGAAAAAACATTTAAAGTTTGGCCGCACGACAGGGTAGGTGATATTGTATTATACGCAGCTATTTTTGGATTTTTAGGGGCCAAAATATTTCACAATCTCGAAAACTGGGGTGAGTTTGTAAAAGACCCAATTGGCAATCTAATAGCTTTTAGTGGACTTACTTTTTATGGTGGCCTAATTTGTGCAACCGTTGCTATCATTTACTTTGCGCGTAAGCACAAAATAGGTGTGGTGCATTTAGCAGACGCAATGGCGCCAACCATGATGTTTGCGTACGCTATGGGCCGTATTGGTTGTCAGGTAAGTGGGGATGGCGACTGGGGTATAGTAAACAACAGCCCAAAACCTTTTGCTTGGATGCCCGACGGATTGTGGTCATCGGTATATGCACATAACGTAATTGGTGAAGGAGTACCTATTAAAGATTGCGTTGGGCAGTATTGTAATCAACTTCCAATGCCGGTATACCCAACTGCTTTATATGAAGTAATCGCTTGCTTACTATTATTTGGCGTTTTATGGTTTTTGAGAACGAGAATAAAAGTAGCGGGCAGGTTAGCAGCTTTATATCTTATGTTTAATGGGATCGAGCGTTTTTTAGTAGAAAAAATTAGAGTAAACACAAAATATGTAGACCTTCCTTTTCAGCCCACTCAAGCAGAAATCATTTCCCTTTGTTTATTTTTAGGCGGTGTATTTTTGTGGTGGAAAGCTGGAAAATGGAACCTCAAACAACAATCTAAATTATAAATTATGCCATCATTTGACGTAGCTAGTAAGGTTGACTTACAAACCTTGGATAATGCCATTAATACGGTAAAAAAAGAAATTGCTGGTCGCTTTGACTTTAGAGATACCCCGGTTTCTATCGAACTCAATAAAAAGGACTATGTGGTTTCTTTGGAAGTAGATTCTGACATGAAAATGAAGCAATTGATCGACGTTTTAATTGGCCGCGCCATAAAGCAAGGCATCGACGGTAATGCTTTTGACTTTTCAAAAGACGCTTACCCGAGTGGCAAAGTGGTTAAAAAGGAAGTACCAGTAACCAATGGACTTAAGCAAGAAGACGCTAAAAAGATGGTAAAAGCCATCAAAGACAGTGGTTTAAAGGTTCAAGCAGCCATTATGGACGACATTATTAGGGTTACAGCCAAAAAAATCGATGATTTACAGGAAGTTATAGCGCTTTTAAATGGCGGGAACTTTGGTATTCCACTTCAGTACACCAACATGAAAAGCTAATATTATTTGGCATTTTAGCTATTCTAGCCTAATTTTGCATCTCATTAAAAATAAGTGTACGGCCAAATCCGTACCACCTAAAACCCATAATTATGAAACAAGGTATCCATCCAGAAAATTATCGTTTCGTTGTTTTCAAAGACATGTCTAACGGTACAACCTTTTTAAGCAAGTCTACAGCTGCTTCTAAAGAAACAATCACATTTGATGATGGTAATGAATATCCAGTTATCAAATTGGAGATTTCAAACACATCTCACCCTTTCTACACTGGTAAAAACATGCTTGTTGATACTGCTGGTAGAATTGACAAATTCAAAAAGCGTTACGAAAAGAAGAAGTAATTCTTCTCTACATAAGTTTTTAAAAGCTGCTAGTTTATCTAGCGGCTTTTCTTTTTTACAACCCTTACCTTTGCCTTAATTCTAATCCTATGAAACTAGATATTTTAGCTTTTGGCGTTCACCCCGATGATGTTGAACTAGGCTGTGCTGGTACCATAATGGCTGCCATCGACCAAGGTAAAAAAGTGGGCATCGTAGATTTGACAAGAGGAGAACTAGGTACTAGAGGAACACCCACTACCAGAACACAGGAAGCGGCTGCTGCTGCTAAAATTATGGGCGTAGATGTAAGGGAAAACCTTGACATGGCAGATGGTTTTTTTACAAACGATGAAGCGCATCAAAGAAAAATTATTGCACTCATCAGAAAATACCAACCAGATGTCATTTTAGCAAATGCACCAGAAGATCGTCATCCTGATCATGGACGTAGTGCTAAACTAGTTTCTGATGCTGCGTTTTTAAGTGGTCTTAGAAAAATTGAAACCATGCATGAAGGCGTTACCCAAAACGCTTGGAGACCTGCCTATACTTTTCATTATATACAAGACCGTTTTATTCAACCTTCTTTTGTTATAGATATCACGGCGTATATGGAAAGAAAAATGGAAGCCGTACTTGCCTATGGCACACAGTTTACAAGTGCTGATACTTCAGAACCACAAACCTATATTTCATCACCGCAGTTTTTAGAAACTGTAAAAGCGAGAGCGCTCATGCTGGGTAAAAGAATTGGTGTTGGGTACGCAGAAGGTTATATCACCGAAAAAATTATTGGCTTTTCAAATTTTGATGCCATCATTAAACATACAACTTAACGATCTTTTAAATTTTTATTATGTCAAAAGTAAAAGTGGGATTGGTTCAAATGTCTTGCAGTGGAAGCAAAGAAGAAAACATGCAAAAAGCAATTGCAGGTATTAAAGATGCTGCAGCAAAGGGCGCTCAAATTGTTTGCCTTCAAGAATTATTTACATCCTTATATTTTTGTGATGTAGAAGACTATGAAAATTTTAAGTTAGCGGAAAAAATTCCGGGTGCTACAACTGATGCTTTAGGACAAGTAGCAGCATCACTAAATGTGGTAGTTATTGCTTCTTTATTTGAAAAAAGAACGCAAGGAATTTACCATAACACAACCGCAGTTATTGACGCCGACGGTGCTTACCTAGGTATGTACCGTAAAATGCATATCCCTGATGATCCTGCTTACTACGAAAAATTTTATTTCACCCCAGGTGATTTAGGATACAAAACATTTGATACCAAATTTGCAAAAATTGGTGTACTTATTTGCTGGGATCAGTGGTATCCAGAAGCAGCCAGACTTACTGCTTTACAAGGTGCCGAAATATTATTTTATCCAACAGCCATTGGTTGGGCAACATCGCAAGATGAAGCGACCAATACGGAGCAGTACAATGCTTGGCAAACCATTCAGCGCAGTCATGCAGTTGCCAACGGCGTGCACGTGGTAAGTGTGAACAGGGTAGGCTATGAACAAAATGGTGCTATGAAATTTTGGGGTGGTTCATTTGTGAGCAATCCATTTGGCACACTATTATATAAGGGTTCACACGATAACGAAGAAACAGAAGTGGTTGAAATTGATACGGATGCCACAGACCGTTACCGCACTCACTGGCCGTTTATGAGAGACAGACGTATTGACTCTTATGAAAATATCACCAAACGTTTTATTGACTAGAAATTTATTGTTTTGAATACTCCCAAATCATTAGGATATTATTTTCCTGCAGAGTTTGAAATGCACGAAGCCACATGGTTAAGTTGGCCGCATAAAGAAGCAAGTTGGCCAGGAAAAATTGATGCGATATATCCAAACTATAGTTTGTTTGTAAAATACCTTGCCCAGTCTGAAAAAGTGCGGATCAATGTGGTGGATGCTGCTATGCAAGAAAGTGCAACAGCACATCTTGTAAAAGCAGGCGTAAACATGGAACAGGTATCTTTTTATTTGCTTCCTACCAATGACGCCTGGTGTCGTGATCATGGCCCTGCATTTTTAATTAACCCTGCTGCCAAACAAAAAAAAGTAATTGTAGATTGGAATTACAATGCTTGGGGAAATAAATATCCGCCTTACGATTTAGACGACGTAATCCCAACTTTAATTGGAAAGCATTTTGATATTCCGGTATACCATCCTGGTATTATTATGGAAGGTGGTTCTGTAGAGTTTAATGGAACAGGTACTATTTTAACGAGCACCAGTTGTCTTTTAAACCCAAACAGAAATAGCCATTTAAACAGAGATCAAATTGAAAATTATTTGTTTGATTATTATGGTGCCAATCAGGTGTTGTGGGTAGAAGAGGGCATTGTTGGTGACGACACCGATGGTCATATCGATGATACCATCAGGTTTGTAAACGAAGACACGGTATTAACAGTGGTTGAATCAAATACACAAGACGAAAACTACACCATCCTTCAAGATAATTTAGCGCAGCTTAAAAAAATGCGTTTGTTAAATGGAAAGCAATTAAACATTGTAGAACTTCCTATGCCAGAAGCGGTGATTTATGAAGATCAGCGTTTACCAGCCTCTTACGCTAATTTTTATATCTCTAATAAATATGTGATTGTTCCAACATTTAGATCTACTATGGATGATAAGGCGCTTAGTATAATTGCAGAGGCTTATAAAAATAGGGAAGTGGTTGGTATTGATTCTACCGATATAATATGGGGGTTAGGCAGTTTTCATTGCTTGTCTCAACAAGAACCCTTAGTTTAATGCTCAAAATATTTTCGATGAAAAAATCAATGTTTATAGGCATCTTGGCCTTCTTAAGTTTGCCATTCATTTTTACTGCTTGTTTTAGAAATCCATATAAGGCAACTAATAAAAAACATGCCCATCAAATTGATTCCCTCACAGATATTGCTAAACTTCCAAACAATGGAGGCATTTTTTCAGACTCAGTGAAACAACCTCCTTACTGGGTGGGTACCACAAATTTTGGTTTACGTAAACCTAATTTTGTAATCATTCATCATACGGCACAAAATTCTTGTGAAGAAACGCTCAGAACATTTACGATACCTCGTACTGCTGTTAGTGCGCATTATGTAATTTGTAAAGATGGTACCATTCACCAAATGCTTAATGATTATATGCGTGCGCAACACGCTGGTATTAGCAAATGGGGTAATTTAATTGACATCAATTCTTCGTCTATTGGAATTGAACTAGATAATAATGGATACGAACCTTTTGATAGTTTGCAAATCAATAGTTTGATGGTACTACTAAATAGGCTCAAACAAAAATATACCATACCTACAGCTAATTTTATTGGACACGGAGATATTGCACCAACCAGAAAAAACGATCCAAACTTTAGATTTCCTTGGAAACTACTAGCAACAAATGGATATGGCTTATGGTTTGATGATACATTAGTACCTGCGCCAGCAAATTTTAACCCATACATCGCCCTACGTATTATTGGCTACGATTTAAAAGATTCTACTGCCGCGGTAAGGTCATTTAAAAGACATTTTTTACAGGATACCACAAAACGATTAAACGCTATGGATACCCTCGTACTATCCAATTTACAGCGTAAATATTTTTAAAAAATAAATCCTCAAATTATAAATCCTAACAATTGTTAGCTTATTTTTGCCCAACAAAATAGCTACAATGGATTTTAATTTAACCGAAGAGCAGCTGATGATACAAGCTGCAGCACGTAATTTCGCAAAAAATAGTTGTTTACCAGGTGTTATTGAAAGGGATGAGAAACAATCATTCCCTAAGGAACAAATTATGCAATTAGCAGAGCTTGGCTTTATGGGTATGATGGTGAGTCCTAACTATGGAGGTGCGGGCATGGACACTATTAGCTATGTGCTTGCCATGGAAGAAATTAGTAAAATTGACGCCAGCGTTAGCGTATGTATGAGCGTTAACAATAGCCTTGTATGCTGGGGTTTAGAAACATTTGGAACTGAAGCTCAAAAACAAAAATATTTAACCCCACTTGCAAAGGGTATTAAAGACAATGACCTTTACATTGGTGCATTTTTATTAAGTGAACCTGAAGCGGGTAGTGATGCTACCAGTCAGCAAACAACTGCCGAAGACAAAGGCGATTATTATTTGTTAAATGGCACAAAAAACTGGATTACCAATGGATCTAGTGCCTCTGTATATTTAGTGATTGCACAAACCGATCCTGCAAAAGGAAGTAAAGGTATCAATGCATTTATCGTAGAAAAAAACAGCCCTGGCGTTACCGTTGGAGCGAAAGAAAATAAATTAGGTATTAGAGGCAGTGATACACACTCTATCATGTTTAACGATGTTAAAGTACCTAAAGAAAATAGAATTGGTGAAGATGGATTTGGTTTTAAGTTTGCCATGAAAACACTTGCTGGTGGACGTATTGGTATTGCCGCACAAGCACTAGGTATTGCAAGTGGTGCTTACGAATTAGCACTTGGTTATAGCAAACAAAGAAAAGCATTTGGTAAAGAAATTATGCACCACCAAGCGATTCAGTTTAAACTTGCAGACATGGCTACAAAAGTTGAAGCAGCCAGGTTACTTTGTTTTAAAGCGGCTGCTGATAAAGATGAACATAAAGATTATGGATTCTCTTCATCGATGGCAAAAGTGTATGCAAGTGAAGCAGCCATGTGGATTGCTACAGAAGCGGTTCAAGTGCACGGTGGCTATGGTTTTGTTAAAGAATACCATGTAGAACGCCTCATGCGAGATGCAAAAATTACACAGATTTATGAGGGTACCTCAGAAATCCAAAGAATTGTAATTAGCCGTCATATTTTGACAAACTAATTTTTTTTAGGATTCCATTTCTAACACTTTTTCAAAAACAGTTTCATACTCGGTATTGAGTGTGGCTAGTTTTTGTTGCACCGTTTTATATTCGGTTTCAAGTGTAGCAAATTTTGCTGGATTGGTATATGTATCTGGGTTACCAAGTTCCTGTTCAATATTTTCTTTTTGAACTTTGGTGTTATTGATATCCAGTTCAAGTGTTTGCAATCTCTTTTTTTGCTTTTGTAATTCCTTTTGAAAGTCTTTATCAATAGCCGTGTTTGGTGCTGGCGCTTTTACTTCGGGAGCTTTAACTTTTGGCGCTGGGGCAGGAGTAGGGGCAGAAGTCGTAGTGCCCGATCCTTTATTTTCTTTTTGTTTGGCCGCCATACGTTCATTCCATTCTACCCACTCGGCATAAGTACCTTTAAACTCTTTAATTTGATGGTCTACAATTTCCCAAATTTTATTGGCCGTTTGAGAAATAAAATAACGGTCGTGACTAATTAAAATATAACTGCCTTCGTACTTATTAAGTGCACCCGCTAGTAACTCTACAGAGTGCATGTCAAGGTGGTTGGTAGGTTCATCCAGTAATAAAAAGTTAGCCTTACTCACCATTGTTTTGGCAAGTGCTACCCTTGCTTTTTCCCCACCACTTAATACGCGTATTTTTTTATCTACATCGTCGCCACTAAATAAAAATGCACCTAATATACTGCGTAATTCAACGTCTGTTTTTTTACTACCACACTGCTGCATCTCTTCAAGTATTGTATTGGTGAGTGTTAAAGCCTCTAGCTGATGCTGTGCGTAAAAACTTTCTTCAACATTATGCCCCCAAACCCTTTCACCACTATGTTGCTCGGTTCCTCCCACAATACGAAGGATGGTAGATTTACCTTTACCGTTGGCACCAATCAGTGCAATTTTATCACCACGTTCAATTTCGGCAGTTGTATTGTTTACGATGGTTAAATCACCAAAACTTTTAGAAATATTTTTTAAATCAACAAGCACTTTGCCCGGTACTTTATCGAGTTGAAAATTAATACGCAAATCAGGACGCTCCAATTGAACGTCATCAATTTTGTCTATTTTATCAAGACGCTTTTGAATACTCTGAGCCTGTGCAGCTTTACTAGCTTTGGCTTTAAAGCGTTCTATAAATCTTTCTTGCTGACGAATATAATCTTGCTGATTTTCAAAAGCCTTTTGTTGCATTTCTATACGCAACGCTTTTTCCGTTTCGTAATAATTATAATCACCACTATAAATATGTAAAGACTGTTGGTATACTTCTACAATCTTGTTAACCATACGGTTTAAGAAAAACTTATCGTGGCTCACAATCACCACACTGCCTTGGTAATGCAATAAATATTTTTCTAACCACTCGATAGATGGTAAGTCGAGGTGGTTGGTAGGTTCATCCAGTAACAATACATCGGGCTGTTGCAAAATCATTTTAGCAAGTAGCACACGCATACGCCATCCACCACTAAATTCTTTATAGGGTCTTTTTAAATCTTGATTGCTAAAACCAAGTCCATGCAATACTTCTTCGGCCTTGTGCTGAATATTATAACCATCTAATACATCAAGTTCATGCAGCGCATCCGTGTATTTAATTAGTAGGTCGTTGTTTTCTGAATCTTTTTCGAGTGCAATACCAAGTGCTTCAATTTCTTTTTCGAGTGCTCTAACGCGTTCAAATGCACCAAGTGCTACTTCGGTAATGGTTTCACTGGTATCAAAACTTAATAAATCTTGGTGCAAATATCCAATAGTGGTATCCCTGCTTTTTTCAACAGTTCCTTTAGAAGGAGTATATTCTCCAACCAACACTTTAAGTAAGGTAGACTTACCGGTACCATTATAACCAATAAGGCCAATACGATCTCCTGGTTGAATATGCCATGTAGCGTCTTCTACAATAACCCTTGCACCAAATTCGAACGTTACATTTTGTAAACCAATAAGCATATCTAGACTGTATTTGTGGCCGCAAAGGTAACCCCAAATTTTATAACCTAAACCTACTTATTGGGTTTGTATTCAATTATAATTTTGGCGTTCTTTTTTTCGTCAGAAGTTAAAAATATCTCCTGCCTTTTTTTACCAATGGTAACCACCATAATGGCGGTGTTAGGGGGTATTTCACCAAGGTTTTCAGCCACTAGGATAAGCTCATGGGTAGAGGCTTCGGTGCCAGAATTAAAAGAGTAGGTTAGTGGCTGGTAATTGAGCTTGCCTTTTTTAATAACCTGCTCATTATTATGGTACAAACTAATGGTATCATTATCAATGGTTCCGTTGTCAAAAAGCTCAACTTTAACAGCTGGCTCGGAACTGATAATTCGCTTGATTAAAAAATTATCTCTTTGTACAAGTACTTTAGGGGTAGTATTTGCCCCTGCAGACTTTTTAATATCGGGAGCAGATAATTTGTCAGTATTAACTGATTTATCTGTGTTGTTATCTTTAAGTATAACATCAGTATCTGTTTTAGAAGGCTTAACCATTGGCTTTTGTTGTGTAATAGGAACCACTGGTTTGGGATGCGCTAAAAAATCTTCTAATTCAAAATCACTTTTTAAAACCCGCTCCAGATATACTTTTCCGCTGCCACAATCTTTTTTATTTTTTGCATTGGTAGAAATAAATGTTCCCTGCAAAACTTCTAATTTTCCAATTTTTACATAGTCGAGGTAGCAGGTCATTAAACAGGGTTCGCTATTGCTTCCAATTTTTAACTCAACGAGTTTTAGTTCCTTTAAAATTAAATTTTTGCTGCTAGCGGTATAAATCCCTTGCATCGTAGATTTTCCATAAAACACCGTAGACTTATATGAATACGTAACACCCTTAACGCTATTATCAGATTGCTGGTCTATTTGTACCTCGTATTTGTACATTTCTTCACCAATATCATCTCTAAAAATACCATTGGCCGCACTAAAATAGCCTCTCCAAATACCCGTGATTTTTTGGGCCTGAAGGCTAGTAGTTAAAAGCAATAAAGAAAATAGGGTAAAAGTCAATCTCATTGGCGCAAATGTAAGCTCTTACAAAAGTATTAAAATCTAAAGAAGCGTTAAAACGGAAAACTCACCGCTTTCCTTTATTTTTGCAGGAGTAACCCATTAGGGGTTAAACAGTTAAGTTAGACCTATGATAAATATAACATTTCCAGATGGTGCCGTAAGGCAATATGAAGCAGGTATTTCTGCCGACGGCATTGCAAAATCGATTAGTGAAGGACTCGCCAGAAAAGTTTTGGCTGCCACTGTTAATGGTGAAGTTTGGGACAGTACTAGACCCATCACAGCGGACGCTTCTTTACAATTATTAACCTGGGATGATGACGCAGGTAAAAATACCTTTTGGCACTCATCTGCACACTTAATGGCAGAAGCTGTTGAAGCTTTATACCCTGGTGTAAAATTTTGGGTAGGGCCTGCACTTGATAAAGGATTTTATTACGATATAGATTTAGGTGATCGTCATTTAACGGAAGATGATTTAATTGCCATCGAAAGAAAAATGAATGAGCTTGCAAAACAAGCCAATACATTTACAAGAAAAGAAATTTCTAAAGCAGATGCCATCGCTTATTTTACTGAGCGTAATGATCCGTACAAATTAGATTTATTAGAAGGTCTACAAGATGGTAATATCACACTCTACTCACAAGGTAATTTTACCGACTTATGTAGAGGGCCACACATTCCAAATACAGGAGCTATTAAAGCCATCAAACTCACCAATATAGCAGGTGCTTATTGGAAGGGTAACGAAAAAAATAAAATGCTAACACGCTTGTATGGCGTGACTTTCCCGAATCAAAAGGAATTAGATGCATATCTTTTAATGCTTGAAGAAGCTAAAAAAAGAGATCACCGAAAACTAGGTAAAGAACTAGGCATTTTTACCATGGATGATGATGTGGGTCAGGGTCTTCCTTTATGGTTACCAAATGGAACCATCATTATTGAAGAATTAGAAAAATTAGCAAAAGAAACGGAAGAAGTTGCTGGGTATAAGCGTGTGGTAACACCGCATATTGCCAAAGAAAGTATGTACCTCACCAGTGGTCACTTACCATACTATGCAGATAGTATGTTTCCGCCGATGGAACTAGATGGTACCAAGTATTATTTGAAAGCAATGAACTGTCCGCATCACCATAAAATATTTGATGCAGAACCAAAAAGTTACAAAGACTTACCATACCGTATTGCTGAATATGGAACCTGTTACAGATATGAACAAAGTGGTGAATTATTTGGACTGATGCGTGTACGTTGCTTACACATGAATGATGCGCATATTTATTGTAACAAAGAACAATTTGCCGCCGAATTTAGAGCTGTAAATGACATGTATACCAAGTACTTTAAAATATTTGGTATTGATAAATACGTGATGCGATTAAGCTTACATGAGCCGTCTAAATTAGGCGCCAAATACGTAAATGAACCAGCTTTATGGAAAGAAACGGAAGCAATGGTGCGTCAGGTGCTTATTGAATCTGAAATCCCTTATATCGAGGTTCCAGACGAAGCTGCGTTTTATGGCCCTAAAATTGACGTTCAAATTTGGAGTGCGATTGGTAGAGAATTTACCCTTGCAACCAACCAAGTAGACTTTAATTCAGGCAATAAATTCAAATTAAGCTACAATAACCAAAACAATCAGCCCGAAGTTCCACTTATTATTCACCGTGCACCACTTGGTACCCACGAACGTTTTATTGGATTTTTACTAGAACACTATGCGGGTAAATTCCCGGTTTGGTTGGCACCTTTACAGGTTAAAATCTTACCTATCTCCGATAAGTTTATGGAGTTTGCAGAAGGCGTTAAAAAACAGCTAAAAGCAGCAGGGGTAAGGGTTGAGATAGATGACAGGTCCGAAAAAATTGGTAAAAAAATTAGAGATACCGAGCTTCAACGCGTTCCATATATGCTAGTTGTAGGGGAGAAAGAGACCCTCGAAAACAAGCTTTCGGTGCGCAGGCAAGGCAAGGGAGATTTAGGCATGCAAGACACGCAGGTATTTATCGATGCAATTATTCAGGAAATTCATGAACGTAAATCCGGCGAATAGCCTAAATAGCTTTATCTTTATCCTTCAAAATATTACTAACAAAACAAGTTTTAATGGCATTACCACCAAGAGGCGGCGGAAGATTTAACCCAAGGTTCCAAAGACAACAAGAACCAGAACACCGAATTAACGACAGAATTAGAGTACCACAGGTTCGTTTAGTAGGCGATAACGTTGAAGTAGGCGTTTATTCTACACAAGAGGCACTTAAAATTGCTCAAGAACAAGAATTAGACCTTGTTGAAATATCTCCAACCGCAGATCCTCCAGTTTGTAAGGTAATAGATTATAAAAAGTTCTTATACGAGAAAAAGCGCAAGGAGAAGGAAATGAAAGCCAACTCCAAGCAGTCTGAAATCAAAGAAATAAGGTTTACACCAAGTACCGATGATCATGACTTTAATTTTAAGGCTAAACACGCCGAAAATTTCTTAAAAGACGGTAATAAGGTTAAAGCTTACGTCCAATTTAAGGGTAGAGCCATTATGTTCCAGGACAGAGGCCAATTACTGCTTCTTAAGTTTGCAG
>JAGNTI010000022.1 GCA_017987615.1 Sediminibacterium sp.
TGCTGAAGCGCCTAATTGGGATATTGGTTTTTTAGTGGGTGTGCCCGCATGGATTCAGCTCTGTATCGAAATGATTGTAAAAAAATATAATCTCAAAAATATTCATGAGCTCTGGCCCAATTTATCATTTTTTGGACATGGTGGCGTGAGCTTTGAACCTTATAAAAAAGGATTTGAAAAATTATTAGGAAAACCCATTACGTACATCGAAACGTATTTGGCAAGCGAAGGTTTTATTGCTTACCAAGATCATCAAAACGCAGTAGGGATGCGGCTTGTAACGGGGCAGCACTTATTTTTAGAATTCGTTCCTTTCAATGAAAATAATTTTGACGAAGAAGGAGAAATAAAAGATAATGCGACCGCGCTGCTAATAGATGAAGTAGAAGAAGGCACCGATTACGCCGTTCTAATTAGTACCGCTGCGGGTGCTTGGCGCTATTTAATTGGTGATACCGTAAAGTTTATTGATAAAGAGAATGCTCAAATCATCATTACCGGAAGAACCAAACATTTTTTGAGTTTAGTAGGCGAGCACCTGAGTGTAGACAATATGAACAAGGCGGTTGAAACCGTAAGTGAAGCGTTTAATATTAGCATTCCAGAATATACCGTTACCGGTGTGCCTCATGGAAATTTATTTGCACACAAATGGTATGTTGCCTGCAACGACGCGGTCAACGAAACCAAACTAGCAGCTGCCATAGATCAGTACCTATGTACCATCAATGATGATTATGCCACCGAACGAAAAAGCGCATTGCAAGACGTTTCTGTAAAAGTCATTAAAGAAGCAGTATTTATGGGTTTTATGGAGTCGCAAGGAAAACTGGGTGGACAACATAAGTTTCCTAGGGTATTAAAGGGTAAACAATTAGAGGCATTTGAAACTTTCATTCGTAACAAATAAAATATGGTAGCACCGCTAATAAAGGGTTTAGTGCTGGGGTTGATATTGAGCATTTCGGTGGGACCCATCATTTTTGCGATCATAAAACATAGCATTAACAGTGGACGAAGGGCCGGATTAACATTTGTGGCAGGGGTTTCTACCTCTGATATTTCTTTGGTGCTATTTTGCAATTTTTTTACTGGACTTTTTGCAACGGCGCTTGAGCACAAAAATAAAATTGCGCTGGCGGGTAGTATTTTTTTAATTGCGCTTGGTATTTATACACTTCTATTTAAAAAAGTAAGTATCACTGAAAATGCAAATGGCGCTCATGAAAAATTAACCTGGCAAAAATATGTGGGCCTTTATTTATCAGGGTTTTTTATGAATACATTAAACCCTGGTGTGTTTTTATTTTGGTTTGCCTGGACCGCAGCAATTGTTGCAGATGCAGCAGCATCAACCAATCCAGCCAATTACAAAGCCATTGTATTTATAACTTGTTTGGTTTTTGTACTAGCTTCTGATATTGTTAAAGTTGTTTTATCAGAAAAATTAAGACCTAAACTCAATACAAAAAACTTACATTTAATCAATCAAATTGCTGGTGTTATACTCATTGGATTTGGGGTATTTCTTTTTTATGGCGCATTAAAATAAATACATGTTTTTAGCAAAATACTTGGTGGGGATATTTGCAGCAGTTTTATTTACTGTGACATCGTCTAATGCGCAAGTTGGTAACACGCTCGTACTAAAAGAAAAAGGTCGAACCATTCAGAGCTGGATAGAAAAAGATTGTATCACTTTTAGATTTAGTAATACACAGTGGATTGAAGGAAAAATAAAAACCATTTTAAAAGACTCTTTACTCATTAACATGTACCGCGCGCAGCAGTCGCCCACACCGTTTGGTGGTTTTAGGGTAGATACTACCTGGCTTGGTTTTTTAAAAGTAAGTATCAACGAAATTTCGGGGCTACCACAGTCGCGTTACAAATCGGGTATGTTTACAAATGGTATACTGTTTAGATTGGCAAGTGGTGCATACCTGTTTTTAAATATAGCCAACAGTTTAATTAAAGGATATCCACTACTCGATGCAGCTAATACTACTAGAATGCTTGTTGCTGCTGGCTTTTATGGAATTGGCACCCTTCAAAAACAAAAACACAAAGCTTATTTACCCATTGGTAAAAAATATACGGTAGCCATTTATTAGCGCGCTAAAACTTCGTTTATGGCAGCCACTGCTATTTGATTACGCGCTTCAAAACCACCACTAATTTCGGTCCAAGGCGTTTGCTGGTTGATTAAAATATCTTTATAAATCTGAAACAATTCTTGACGTGGTTTTTCGTCGGGGTATTCTCTTAATTCATCTTTAACCCAGGGTATGTCTGGCTTGCAAAGCAAATACAAATCGTAGTGCTGCTTGTTAATTTCATCTAAAATAAAAGTAGGGCAAGTGCCAAATACATATTCAGCCCATACTTTCATGACATACATATCGGTGTCAATAATGAGTGGTTTTATAATTCCCGTTTGATCCGTTTGTGATTGCAACGTTTCGGTATGTTGTTGTTCTGCGTCTAATTGACCTTTTGCAATCGTAATTAAATCATCAACTGTATACGTAGTGCCGTTTTCTAATAAATATTCCCTTGCAAATTCTGGACACCAAATCGTCTTATAATAATCCGCTAAATACCCGCAAAGTGTAGATTTACCGGTACTTTCCGGACCTATCACTACAATTTTTTTAAGTGCTTTATTTGTACTCATGCTGCTTGTGCTTTTTTACGCCACGCTAATAGTCCTGCAATCGCAAGCGCTAATAAAACAGCAAATTGAACACTGGTAAAAACATATCCTTTCACAAAATAAAGTGGAATCGAAAAAATATTTGTGGCAATCCAATAATACCAGCTCTCTACTTTTTTCTTGGCCATCAGCCACATGCCCGTGTACGCTGCAGCGCTTGATAACGCGTCGGCCCAAGGAATGGCTCCCTCTGCAAAAGAAGCTTTAGCATAGTAGAGCGCCGTGTATAACACCATATAAAATGCGGCAAAAAATAATAGCTGTTGTAAAAGTTCTTTTCTTGTAGAAAACTGAATTTGCAAAACCGTTTGCTGCTGCTCATTTTTACGCGTCCACAACCACCATCCATAAACGCTCATAACCGTGTAATAAATATTTACACTCGCTTCGCCTAGTAAGTGACCTTTAAAACTTAAGTAAACAAAAATAGTGGTATTGATAAGACCCACAGGATACACAAGTACCTGCTCTTTTTTGCTAAACCATACACTTGCAATACCTGCAAGCACAGCGATAAATTCTAATGCGGATGTTTGTAATAAACCGTCTAAAAAAGATTGGTATAAGCTAGCAGCGCTCATTTTATTCGGCCTCTGCTACTACTTCTTTTACTTCCGGTATCATGCGTTTCATCATGCCTTCGATACCTGCTTTTAGAGTAACCATAGAAGAAGGGCAACCACTACAACTACCTTGTAACATTAAGTTTACAACGCCATCATTGTAGCTTTTAAATTGTATCGCTCCACCATCCATTTCAACAGCTGGCTTTACGTAATTTTCTAATAATTCTTTAACGCGCTTTACAATATCATCATCGTCAGCACTTACGGTATTGGTTGCTTCTTGTTTCATTTTTGCAACCTCTTCTTCATTCACTACAACACCGCCATTTTCTAAATACTCTTGTAAAAAAGTTTTGATAGTAGGAATTACATCCTGCCAATCGTCGGTGTCAGGTGTTTTTGTAAGTGTAACAAAATTAGAAGCAATAAATACCGCTTTGATGAATGGAAAACTAAACAACTCTTTTGCAAGCGGAGACGCCGTTGCAAGTGTTTCATCGGCAACGTCTAAACTTTTTCCAGGATACAATAATTTGTTTGCCACAAATTTCATGGTTTCCGGATTGGGTGTCATCTCGGTATAAATGCTAATGATAGAGTTGCCTGTAGTAATCATGGTATCAAATTGAAGAACAAAAATAAACAAATTTATCGGGGGAGTAACAGCCCCGAGCGATTTTTCGGATATCGAAAAAGCAGATTACTTTTTTTCGGCGGGCTTTGGTACAAAATCCAACACCACACCATTGATACAATACCTTAAACCTGTTGGTGGTGGACCATCTTCAAACACATGACCCAGGTGAGACTTACACCTGCCGCACTGCACTTCTGTTCTTTTCATCCCAAGTGTATTGTCCTCTAGATAGATAATAGATGTTTTGGTTAGGGGCTCAAAAAAACTTGGCCAACCACAACCACTGTCAAATTTTGTGTTGCTCTTAAAAAGTGAATTCCCGCAAACAGCGCAGTAGTATGTACCCACTTCTTTAAAGTCTTCAAACCTACTGGTCCAAGGTCTTTCGGTTCCTTTTTGTCTGGCAACATAAAAAACCTCTGGTGATAGTATTTTTTTCCAAGCGTCTTCTGGTACTTGAACAATGGTGGTGTCCGTTCTAGAAAAATGTGGATTGTTGTTTTTTGTAGTGTCTTCCATAGTCGTCGCTTTTTGTTGTAACGTAGATCCACTGCAGCTTTGCACGGTTATCAAGCATAATAAATAGAGGATGATTTTTTTCATATTCTGCCAGGATCTGGTGTTTAAAGGTATAACAAAGGTGCCGCTAGTTTAGTTGTATATAATGCCAAATTCGTATATTTGTTGCAAGCAAGAATCCCAATCAACATGTTTAATATTATTTTATTTGGACCTCCCGGTAGTGGCAAAGGAACGCAAAGCGAAAACCTTATTGCATCTTACGGATTAAAACACCTGTCTACCGGCGATTTATTAAGAAGTGAAATAGCCAACCAAACCCCTCTTGGCCTCGAAGCCAAGCGTTTTATGGATCAGGGTCAATTGGTTCCGGATGAAGTAGTCATTGGCATGATTAGCTCGGCGCTAGATAACAATCCAGCTGCAAAAGGCTTTTTATTTGATGGATTCCCGCGCACAGAGGCCCAAAGTATTGCACTTGACAAGCTATTAGCACTTAAAGAAACCGAAATTAGCCTAGTACTGGCACTTGAGGTTAGTGAAGAAGAGCTTGTTAAACGCTTATTAAACAGGGGTTTAACCTCTGGAAGGTCAGATGATACCAACGAAACAGTGATTAGAGCCCGTATTAATGAGTACGAACAAAAAACCACTGTAGTAGCCAACTACTATGCTGGATTTGATAAAGTGGTGAAAATCAAGGGAGAAGGAACCGTAGAAGAAATATTTTCATCTCTACGCAGCGAAATTGATAAAAGGTTGTCTTAGTTATATAGCTAGTCTAACCAACAGCTAACTGCTTTCCCGCCATAGTTAAACCCTAAGGCGGGATTTTTTTTGTTGTAAAGCTTGGTTTTGACATTTAGTTTTAACATTAGCTATAGTGTCCACCCGTATTTAATGGGGTACCTTTGCAGCTTGACCAAGCAAGATTACATACAATTCATACCAAATTTTATTAAAAAGGGAGCCAAAACAGGGTTGTTTTGCCTTTTTATGGCATTTTCATTGGCTGCACTGGCGGAGCCGCTCCCAAAAGAACAGCTTTACCAAAAATTAGCACTCGAACAGCGCGGCCTTTCCAAAAAAGCTTTTGATCTAGCCCTAAGGGGTTTCGAAAAACTATTGGCACACGGCAAATTAATGAACAGCGCTGTTTTATCGATTGTAGACTTTAGCCTGCCTTCCACACAAAAAAGACTCTTTGTAATTAATATGATTACACAGGAATTAATTTTTTACGATTATGTAGCGCATGGAAAAAATTCAGGCGCTGCTATTGCAAAAAACTTTTCCAATAAAATAAATAGTTTAAAAAGTAGCCTTGGTTTTTTTGTTACGCAAAATACCTACACTGGAAAAAATGGTTTGTCGTTGGCACTGGATGGAAAAGAAAAAGGAATGAATGATCATGCATTAGCAAGGTCTATTGTAATACATGGTGCACCTTATGTAAATGAAAATTTTGCCGCACAAAAAACAGGGATCGGAAGAAGTTGGGGTTGCCCTGCCGTTCCAGAAAATATTACCAAGTCTTTAATTGAAACGATCAAAGAAGGTTCTTGTTTTTTTATTTACGCACCTATCTATAAAAAAGAAAGCGCCTCCTTGTAGGAAGCGCTCTCAAATATAGGATTGGGTTAGTAAAGACTACTTTTTTTCCAATAACTTAAAGAACTGATCTAACTGAGGTAATACCACAATTCTTGTTCTTCTGTTGGTTGCTCTACCTGCTGCAGTGCTATTGTCTGCAAGTGGTAAGTATTGGCTACGACCCGCTGCTGTCATGCGTTTTGGATCAAGGCCATAAGATTTTTGTAAGATGCGAACAATTGAAGTTGCACGCTTAACACTCAAATCCCAGTTGTCATTTAATTCGTCAGTACTGATCGCAACATTATCTGTGTGACCTTCTACCATGAATTCAATTTCTGGTTGTGCAGCTAAAACTTTTGCTACTTTACCTAATACCACTTTAGCGCGCTCAGTAACATCGTAGCTTCCTGTTTTAAATAATAATTTATCAGAGATGTCCACATATACAACACCCTTATCAACTTTAACATTGATGTCTTGATCTTCTAAATTTCCTAAAGCACCTTTTAAGTTCATCACAAGTGCCATATTTAAAGAATCTTTACGTGCAATAGAACCTTGTAGGTCTCTGATGTAAATATCTTTTGCACCAATATTTTCTAAAGATTTTTTAATGCTCTCTGCTTGTGCACCAGTGATAACAGATAAATCTTTTAACTGCTCCATAGCAGTGCTACTATTTTTACGCAAGTACTCTACTTGATCATTAAGGCCAGCAATTTGCTCTTCTAATGCCTTTTTTCTAGCTGTTAATTCAGCATTTGCAGATTTAGACTTGTCTAACTGTGCTTGGATGGCTTTCACTTCATCTTGAAGAGCACGGTATTTTTCTTGCATGTCTAAGTAAGAACCACTTAGTTGAACATACTTAGCTTCACTTTCTTTAAACTTCTTTGTGCTCACACAAGAAACCAGCAATGCTGAAGCGCCGATTACTGTAAATAGTTGTTTTAGTTTCATAACAGTATAAATTATTGATAGTTAGTCGATGTATAAACGCTTGTTTTGATAAAAAATTGTGCGTTTTAATGGGATTTACGATACAAAAATAACCTTTTTCTCCTCCTGAAGCCATAGATCGTAGTTATTTCCATAATACGATTCTATCGATTTTCGCTTAATTTTTAACGTGGGCGTTAGAAGACCATTGGGAATACTCCACTCTTCTTTACAAATAACCATTTTAGAAAGTCGTTCATGGTGGTCTAGTGTGTGATTGACTTGATCTAAAAAGCCGCTCAAATCCACTTCTAAACCAGAAGCCGGTTCTGTCGTTTGCGCCAAGGTACAAAGCACAAATGCCGATGTCATACCAGATCCTACCACACAAGCCTGACTAATAAGCGGGTGCTCGAGTAGTTTGGTTTCGATAGGCGCGGGCATAATATATTTACCCTTACTAGTTTTAAACTGGTCTTTGATACGGCCGGTAATGGTTAAATACCCTTTTTCGTCGATGGAGCCTTCGTCGCCAGTTTTTAAGAAACCATCTTCAAAAGATTCGGCCGTTAGCTGAGGTTCTTTATAATAACCGAGCATAGAGGCTTCACTTTTTACTTGCACTTCATTTTCGGCACTAAGTCTTACCTCAACATTTTGATAGGTTTGACCAACCGTACCAAATTTATGATGCCCTGGGCGGTTGGCATGTGATAGTGCCGAGTTTTCGGTCATACCATATGCTTCTAAAATAATGATATCGAGTTTTGCAAACCACTCTTGAAGTGCAACACTAATAGGAGAAGCGCCCGTAAAAATAAATTTCGCTTTAGAAAGTCCTAGTTTCTTTTTTATTGCTTTTTTAATAAGAGAAGAAACGATTGGAATACTTAATAAAGTACCTAATTTTTTTTGTGGCATTTTAGATAAAATACCTTCTTGCATTTTTTCCCAAATACGTGGAACCGCTAAAAATACAGTGGGTTGCGTATGCACTAAATTGGCATTAAATGAATCTAAGTTTTCGACGAAATAAATAGTACTGCCGGTAAAAATAGCACCACACTTTACAAGCATTTTTTCTGCCACATGACATAGTGGTAAATAAGAAAAAAATATTTCTTTTTTTATTTGAGGAATATGATTCAAAAATCTATCAACAGCAAATCCAATAGCATGAAAATTATGCATCACACCTTTGGGTTGACCCGTAGTTCCTGAAGTATAAATAATGGTTGCTAGTGCCATGGAATCCTTTACTGGATTGCCTTGTACTGGTTCGTGTTGTGAAATTAATTCATCCCAGTTAAGCGTATTTTTTTCGAGATAAAAAGGAAAGCCGATGGTTATTAAATTTTCAGGAACACCTTTTCGCATTTGATCTGCGCCATCTAGTTTTCCAAAAAAAATAGCTTTGGCTTCACTATGTTCTAAAATTTGTTGAATAGACTCCGCCGTCATATTGGGATACATAGGAACCGATACACAACCCGCAAACGAAATGGCTAAATCCGCCATAATCCAATGCGCACAATTCTTACTAAGTATCGCCACCTTATCATCTTTTCCAAGACCCATCGCATTTAATGCCGCAGCCATTTTTCTTACTTGCTGACCAGCCTGGGCCCAAGTAAAATTTTTATAACTACCCGCTACTGGTTCGGATAAAAACAATTGATCTGGTTGTGATGCTTCAAAATCACAAAACTTATCAATTAAGGTTGGGTATTTACGCGTTGTTGTTTGCATAAGTATCTATTAGATGTGACATTCCGTATTCGGGAATTTTACCTTGTAGGGGTGCAAAAAAGGTTATAATTTTTTTAAAGTCTTCTGCTTCATTATTGGTGGTGTAAACCGGCTCGCTAAACGTCACTTCTTTTTTACCAAAATCGAGTCCTATCATAACAATGGGTACGCCCGCATTTTTGGCGATATGATAAAAGCCCGTTCTGAGCCTATCCGTTTTTTTTCTGGTCCCTTCTGGCGAAAGCGCAAGCACAAATTTTTCGTGGCTATTAAAAAGCTGAACCACCTGATCCACCATATTGTTCTTATTAAACCTGTCCACCGGAAAACCGCCTGTACTTTTAAAGATAAAGGCAAAAGGGCCTTTAAATAAAGAGTCTTTACCCAGGTATTTGACGTGCTCGAGGTGCCTCACACTTCTTATGGCGAGGCCAACTATAAAATCCCAGGCGCTTGTATGTGGCGCTACAATGATTACACACTTATCTAAATGATAGGGAAAGTTATTATGGATTTTCCAACCGGTAATCCATACATATAGAGACCAAAAAAAGCGCATAGGCAGCATCGTTGGATAACAAGATAAGAAATCTGTACTTTCTACAAAACCTTGAGCAGGTTATTTCATCTCGTCTCGTATTTTTTGTAAACGAAACATTTCGTCTCGAAGTCGGGCGGCTTCTATAAAGTCCATGTCTTTGGCGGCGCCCTCCATTTCTTTTTTGGCTTGTTTGATGGCTTTTTCTATTTGAGGAATGGTTGTGTACACCACCTGCTCTGCAAAAGTTTGACTCTCTGTTTTGTCTTTGTTTTGTTGCACCGCGTTAGACGGATCGTAACCCTTAATATCAAGTACCGATGTTTGTGCAAACACCTGCTCCTTACTTTTTGAAACCGTTGTGGGCGTAATGTTGTGGGCCTCATTGTAAGCTACTTGCTTTGCCCTACGACGCGAGGTTTCATCGATGGTGCGCTGCATACTCATGGTCATTTTATCGGCATAAAAAATTACCAGTCCATTTACGTTTCGCGCAGCACGTCCAGCCGTTTGTGTAAGTGATTTTTCATTTCTTAAAAATCCTTCTTTGTCTGCGTCTAAAATGGCTACGAGTGAAACTTCTGGTAAATCAAGTCCTTCTCTTAAAAGGTTAACACCCACTAGTACATCAATTACACCTAATCGTAAGTCTCTTAAAATTTCGACGCGCTCTAGTGTATCCACATCACTATGAATGTATTTGGCTTTGATGTTTCGCTTGGCTAAATACTGATTCATTTCTTCGGCCATGCGTTTGGTAAGCGTTGTAACAAGCACACGGTCGCCACTGGTGATGCGTAGGTCTATTTCGTGTAGTAAATCATCAATTTGATGATGGCTTGGACGCACCTGAATGGGCGGATCTAATAAGCCGGTAGGCCTTACAACCTGCTCTACCACTACACCGCCGGTTTTTTCAAGTTCATATTCGGCGGGGGTGGCACTCACAAAAATGGTTTGACCAATCATGTTATCAAACTCATGAAAATTAAGTGGGCGGTTATCAATGGCACTCGGCAAACGAAATCCATAATCTACCAGTGTCATTTTTCTGGACCTATCACCACCGTACATGCCAGCAATTTGCGGAATGGTTTGATGGCTCTCATCTATGATGCACAAAAAATCTTTAGGAAAATAATCGAGTAAACAAAAGGGTCTAGTGCCCGGTTTTCTTCTGTCAAAAAAACGAGAATAGTTTTCGATACCAGAGCAATAACCAAGTTCACGAATCATTTCTAAATCGTATTCTACTCTTTCTTTGATGCGGTTGGCTTCTTGCTTTTTTCCAACGCGCATAAAATATTCGTACTGCGCGCGCATTTCATCTTGTATTTCGTGAATCACTTCTACAATCATGTCTTTGGGCGCTAAATATAAATTCGCTGGAAAAATAGCCGCATTGTCCATCGTACCAATGCGTTTGCTGGTTTCGGTTTCAATGCTTTCTATCGATTCAATTTCGTCACCAAAAAAAGTAACGCGGTAACCAAAATCGACATAGGGTAAATTAATATCGACGGTGTCGCCTTTTACTCTAAAGGATCCACGTTTAAAATCATCTTGCGTACGCGAATACAATGAGTTAATTAATGCGTGCAAAAATGCTTGTCGTGAAACCACCTGCCCCGTATGAATGCGCACAATACCATTTTCATATTCGGTAGGATTACCCATACCATAAATACAACTCACACTCGCAACAATAATGATATCTCTACGACCACTTAATAACTGCGCGGTGGCTTGAAGTCTTAATTTATCAAGCTCTTCATTGATGCTTAAATCTTTTTCGATGTATACACCCGTTACAGGCATATACGCTTCGGGTTGATAATAATCGTAATAGCTTACAAAATATCCTACGGCGTTGTCTGGAAAAAACTGCTTGAACTCGCCATACAGCTGTGCCACAAGGGTTTTGTTGTGCGTAAGCACCAGCGTGGGCCTTTGTGTGTTTTGAATAACGTTGGCGATGGTAAAGGTTTTACCGCTACCCGTTACCCCTAAAAGTGTTTGGTACTGCTCGTTTTCAAGCACACCTTTTGTGAGCTGATCAATGGCAAAGGGTTGATCACCTGCTGGACTATAGGGTGCGTGAAGCGTAAAAGGCATACCGTTTATTTTCTAGTAATATTAAAAATAGCAACAGGTGGCGTGAGCATTTGTTCGTGATCGTTTAACATATATATTTTTCGGACCACAGACATGCCCTTTACTACTTTTCCAAATGCTGCATAGCCAAGTTTATCTTCTACGTTTTCGCCGCCTTCGTCGAGACCAGGTTGGCTGCCAATGCAAATAAAAAATTCGGCGTTGGCGGTGCCGGGTACATTACGTGCAAGCGATAAAACACCGTCAGTATGTTTAAGTCCTGTTTTAGAAGTGGGTTCGTGCGGAATTCCCTTCATTTCATAGAGTTTCATGTAATTGGTTTTCCAAAGACCGCCCTGTAAAATTTCAGTTTTGGGTGCGTTAGAAGGTTGGTTGGTTACATTTAATACGCGGTAAAAAGAAGCGTCTTCATAAAAACCTGAATCAACGTAAGATAAAATGGCAGCGCAGGTTTGCGGCGCTTTGCTGGGGTATAATTCTGCTTCTATAATGCCGTATTTGGTTTCAATTTGTATGCGCGGATTGGCATACTTTTTTTGTGTGCATGAAAAAAATAATAGTGCTACACAAATAACAGGAGCAGCAATTTTTTTTATGATACCAAATACACCCATACTTCTTCGTCAGCGATTACGCCATTTTTAAAAATTGCATTTTTTCTGGTTCCTTCTAATACAAAATTATTTTTTTCTAGCACGCGCGCCGATCCTTTGTTGTTACCAAAAATCTTTGCTTCGATGCGAACGATTTCTTTATTTTTTTTTACGGCCTCAAGCATCAAGCCTACGGCGGCTGTTGCAATTCCTTTTCCCCAATAGTTTTCTCCAATAAAATAACCAATCTCTACCGTTTTAGCATATACGTCTTTATGCCAGGTGCAGCTTATGTTTCCGGCTACCAATGTTCCAATTTCTATGGCAAAATTTGAGACAGGCTTTTCTTCATTCGCATGTTTGATCCAAGCAAGCGCATCCATAACCGTGTAGGGGCTAGGAAATTCATTTCTGATGCTATTCCAAACGTTTCGGTTGTTGGCTACTGCAGCAAGGGCTTGGGCATCACTGATTTGCCAGTTTCGAATATTTATTTTTTGCATCCTATTTTACAATCTTCCTGTTTAAATAACCGCTGTAATCAGGAATGGTTGCATCATAGTCGCCATGCATAAATGGAGATGTGATTACAAAATCGGCGGTGGCTCTATCACAAGCCATTGGAATATTCCAAAGTACACAAAGTCTTAAAAGTGCTTTTACATCGCTATCATG
>JAGNTI010000153.1 GCA_017987615.1 Sediminibacterium sp.
AAGTCAAGTTGAGTTATATACCACAAAGCTTTTACAGCCTTTATACGGAGCGCCACAAATCAGTGCAAATACATTATGGATTGATGCAGCTCTTATTTTAAACTCTGTATTAATTGACCAAATAAAAGCATTACAATCCGGCCAATGTATATATGATACAACAGGTTTTATTGCAGGCTTTGGTGAGTCCTATCAAATTGAGGACTATGCCACTAAAACAAAGTTAGAAGATCAAAAGAGGATACAATATGCCTCTGATTTAATTGCAATCAATGATGCGCAAATTAGGTTTGATTTTGAATTAGCGACCATGGGTAATACATCGGCTCCAATTCCAAATACTTGCACGGTTTCTAATCAAGAAAATATTTTTATTGAAGAAAACACAAACCTTTCTCATTGTCATTTAAATGCAAGTACTGGGCCCATTTATATTGCAAGCGGTGCAGAAATTCAGGAAGGATCATGTATTAGAGGCCCATTTGTATTGCTGAGCGATGCTTGTGTTAAAATGAACACAGTGGTATATGGAGCAACAACCATTGGGCCAAAAAGTATTGTAGGCGGCGAAGTAAAAAATAGCATTTTGTTTGGCAATTCAAATAAAGCACATCATGGCTATTTAGGTGATTCGGTCATTGGTGAATGGTGCAATTTGGGTGCTGGAACTTCTAATAGCAATGTAAAAAATACCGCTGGAAGTATTAGCATTTGGGATGAATCTGCAAACGCAAAACGCTATGTAGGTAAAAAAATGGGCGTTTGTATGGGCGACTATGTAAAAACAGCCATTAATACAAGCATCACAACTGGAGCAACTATTGGCGTGGGTGCCAATGTTTTTTGTGCAGGGCTTACACCTAATATAGTTCCTCATTTTAGTTGGGGAATAGACAAAAGCACGTATCAAATTGACAAACTTATAGAAGATACAGCAGGCTGGAAAGCATTTAAGAACGAACCCTTTACAGACATTGAAAAACAGATGATCCGAGCTATCTTTGACACTTTAATAAATAACCCATCTTAAAATATAAGCAATCATGAGAAAGCAAATCGCAGCAGCCAATTGGAAAATGAATTTAACCCTAATCGAAGGGGAAGCATTACTTGACGCTATTAGTGCAAAGCCACATACTTTAGCGGCACACCAAGAAGCTATTTTTGCGGTACCATTTCCATACATATCCATGGCACAAGCAAAAGTGGGCGCTAAAACCAATGTGTATGTTGCAGCACAAAACTGTTCGGATAAAGCTTCGGGTGCTTATACCGGTGAAGTTTCTGTACATATGCTACAAAGCATGTGTGTTAAATATGTAGTGATTGGACATTCAGAAAGAAGAGAATATTTTAGCGAAAGCAACGAGTTATTAGCTCAAAAAGTTAATATTTGTTTAGACAATACAACTACGCCTATTTTTTGTTGTGGTGAACCGTTAGCTATCAGAGAGGCAGGTACGCAAAATGAGTATGTTGCTAAACAATTAACGGATTCTTTATTTCACTTAACAGCTGAACAGCTTGGACATGTTGTTATCGCGTATGAACCCATTTGGGCAATTGGTACCGGTAAAACTGCAAGTAGCGAGCAAGCACAAGAAATGCATGCTTTTATTAGAAGTCATATAGCTAGCAAGTACGGCCAATCAATTGCAGATTCTATCTCTATTTTATACGGAGGAAGCGTTAAAAGTGCCAATGCTGTAGAAATATTTAGCCAGCCCGACGTAGATGGTGGTTTAGTAGGCGGTGCATCGCTTATTGCAGATGAATTTGTTGCCATTATTAATGCGTTAAAAAAGTAGTTTTAAGCTTATCTTCGCGCCCTTATGAAGCAAATACGTAATTTTTGCATTATTGCACATATTGACCACGGTAAATCTACCCTGGCCGACCGTTTATTGGAGCATACCAAAACAATTGGTGAAAGAGACATGATGAACCAGGTTTTGGATGACATGGACTTGGAACGTGAAAAAGGTATTACCATTAAAAGCCATGCCATTCAGGTAAGCTACATGTATAAGGGTGTAGAATATATATTAAACCTTATTGACACTCCGGGTCACGTAGATTTCAGTTACGAAGTGAGTAGAGCACTTGCTGCTTGCGAAGGTGCTTTATTGTTAGTAGATGCTTCTCAAGGTATTCAAGCGCAAACAATTTCCAATTTATATTTAGCCATTGACAACAATTTAGAAATCATTCCGGTCATCAATAAGATTGACATGGATGGTGCTAAAATTCCGGAAGTAACGGATCAAATTGTTGATTTAATTGGTTGTAAGGCAGACGATATTTTACTAGCAAGTGGTAAATCAGGCATTGGTATTGAAGAGATATTAATGGCCATTGTTGAACGTATTCCTGCCCCAAGCGGTGATCCTGAAGCACCATTACAAGCACTAATATTTGATAGCGTATTTAATAGCTTTAGAGGTATTATCGTTTATTACCGCATCATGAATGGTGTCCTCAAAAAAGGAGACAAAATTCAGTTTGTGGCATCTGGTAACGATTATTTTGCAGATGAAGTAGGGGTATTAAAATTAAACATGACGCCAAAGCCTGAAGTAAGGGCAGGAGACGTTGGATATATTATTACAGGTATTAAAAATGCAAAAGAAGTTAAAGTGGGTGACACGATAACGCTTGCAAACAATCCTGGACAAATGATCAACGGTTTTGAAGAAGTGAAACCCATGGTATTTGCGGGTATATTCCCTGTTAATACCGACGAGTTTGAAGAACTCCGTGATTGTATGGATAAGCTTCAATTAAATGATGCTTCTTTGACCTTTGAACTTGAAACATCACAAGCGTTAGGCTTTGGTTTTAGATGCGGATTTTTAGGCCTCTTACACATGGAAATTATCCAAGAGCGCTTAGAACGTGAGTTTAACCAAACAGTTATCACTACGGTTCCCAACGTAGGATTTATTGCATACACAACGCGAAACGAAAAAATCATGGTTAACAATCCTACAGAAATGCCGGATCCTGTTAAAATTGATAGAATCGAAGAACCGTTTATTCGTGCACAAATTATTACACTCCCTGATTATATTGGTAACATTATGACCCTTTGCCTAGGCAAAAGAGGCATGCTTATTAACCAAAGCTATTTAACACCAACGCGTGTAGAACTTATTTTTGAAATGCCATTAACAGAAATCGTATTTGATTTCTATGACAAATTAAAAAGCTCTACAAGAGGTTATGCATCTTTTGATTATAACCCAATTGGCTACCGCGATGCAGACATCGTTAAAATGGACATCTTACTAAACAATGAAAAAGTGGATGCTTTAAGTGCCCTAATTCATAGAAGTAGAGCTGCCGATTTTGGTAGAAAATTATGCGAAAAGTTAAAAGAACTTTTACCTAAACAACAATTCCAAATTGCCATTCAAGCAGCTATTGGGGCTAAAGTAATTGCCAGAGAAAACATTAGTGCAATGCGTAAAGACGTTACTGCAAAATGTTATGGTGGTGATATTAGCCGAAAGCGTAAATTACTGGAAAAGCAAAAAGAAGGTAAAAAGCGTATGCGTCAAATTGGAAACGTAGAAGTTCCACAAGAAGCATTTTTAGCGGTACTCAAGCTCGACTAATTCTTTCTTTTAATGGTTTGATCTGGATTCACTTTAGGGTCTGGATCCAATTCTTTAATGCGGGGAAGGTGTACCCATTTGCCTTTATCCCAGCTAAAACCTTCGTAGGTTCCATAAGGTACAAGTGTTTCCTTTTTTTGAGGAATATTTTCTTCGCTAATAAGGGT
>JAGNTI010000154.1 GCA_017987615.1 Sediminibacterium sp.
GTTATTGCAAGTATTGTACTCGTATTATTTGTATTATTTTTCAAAGAAAAAAAGCAGCTTGCTGCTTCATAATTAAAAGATCATGAAAAACATTGCTATGTTAGGTTCCGGCTTTATTGGCCGTTTTTATGCCGAAGCTTTACAAGGTTACAGAAGTAGGGATAAAGTGGTTTCTATTTATTCTCGTAGAGAAGAGTCTGCAAAAAAGTTTGCAGAAGATTATGCATGTGCACACTGGACCACCGAAATGGAGGAAGCCATTGCGCATCCAAGTGTAGACATTGTATGTATTGCACTTCCTAATAATTTACATGAAGCAGCAGTGATGCTTTGTTGTAAACATAAAAAAGCCGTGATGACCACAAAGCCACTTGGCCGTAATGCAGCAGAGGCAAAGCGTATGTTACTTGCGGTAGAGGAAGCAGGTATCTTTAATGGTTACCTAGAAGACCTTGTATACACGCCTAAATTTATTAAAGCAACGCAGTCTGTTAAAGATGGTGCACTGGGTAGAATATTATGGGCTAAATCTAGAGAAACACATCCTGGCCCACACAGCGAATGGTTTTGGGATATTGAACAAGCAGGCGGTGGTTGTATTTTAGATTTAGGATGCCACTGTATCGAAATTGCACGTGGTTATATTGGCAAAGACATTAAGCCCATTGAGGTGATGTGCTGGGCAGATACACAAGTAAAACCTATTGATGCAGAAGACCATGCCATTGGTCTTGTAAAATATGAAAACGGCGCCATAGGTCAATTTGAAGTAAGCTGGACATTTAGAGGTGGCCTAGATTTAAGAGATGAAGTAATGGGTACCGAAGGCACTATCTGGATTAATAGTTTTTTACGTACGGGCTTTGATATGTTTACTACCGGAAAAGGTGGCGACTATATTGCAGAAAAAGCAGAGAGCGATAGTGGCTGGTTATTTCCAGTAGGTGATGAGTTAAATGAACTGGGCTACAACCACATGTTTATGGATATGTTTAATGCCATGGAAAAAGGCGTAGATCCCAAAGAAACATTTTATGATGGCTATGTAGTAAACGCTATTATTGACGCGGCTTACAAGTCTGCTAAAACAAAATTATGGGAGCCCGTACAACTAGACATTTGGAGAGGACAAACAGGTCTTACCAAAGAAAGCCACCTGGTAGAATACGATGCAGATCATTATTTAATTAAAGAAGAAATGACGCATTACGGTGCTAAAAAATTAATTCTTAAACATAAGACTACCGGTAAAATATCCGATCAAATTATTGAATAAGTTTTAATTTAAAATCTATTAAAAAAGGGAGACACTATATGTCTCCCTTTTTTAATGCTTCTACTGCAAAGTTTGCAGCACGCGCCGTCAATGCCATATAGGTAAGTGATGGATTTTGATTAGCACTGGATGTCATACATGCGCCATCTGTTACAAAAACATTTTTTGCATCCCAAACCTGATTGTTTCCATTTAATACAGAAGTTTTTGGATCTCTCCCCATTCTGGCAGTCCCCATTTCATGAATACCATGCCCAATAGCGTGTCCGTTATCGTAGCTTGAAATATTTTTTGCACCGCCTGCTTCTAACATTGCTTTTAATTCTGAAACAATGTCTTTACGCATGTCAAGTTCATTTTGTTTGAGCTCGCAATCCATAGACAGCACGGGTAAATTCCATTTGTCTTTTTTAGTTGGGTCTAAGGATATTTTATTTTCGTGATACGGCAGTATTTCTCCAAACCCAGTAGCGCCAATAGTCCAAGAACCAGGCTCTGTAAGGGCTTCCTTAAACGCAGCACCGATAGAAAGTTCTGCAACTTCTCTACTCCAACCTTCTCTACCTGCGCCGCCCTGGTATCCAAAGCCACGCAAATAATTTCGTTTATCCGTACCCATGTTTACAAACCTTGGAATATAAAAACCATTAGGTCTTCGGCCATACACATATTTATCTTCAAAACCTTCGATGGTTCCAGACGCACCTAAATTATAATGGTGATCCATTACATTATGTCCAAGCTCGCCACTGCTACTTCCTAAACCACCTGGCCAAATATCTGTAGCCGAATTAAACAATACCCACGCAGAGTTTAATGCAGACGCATTTAGAAAAACAATTTTAGCGTTAAACGTGTATGTTTTATTGGTTTCCGAATCGAGCACTTCTACCCCATCCGCTTTTTTAGTGTTCTTATTGTATAAAAGTTTAGTAACAATGGAAAAAGGCCTAACGGTTAAATTGCCCGTTTTTAAAGCGGCTGGCATTGTGGAAGACTGCGTACTAAAATAACCGCCAAATGGACAACCTTCCCAACATCTATTTCTAAATTGACAATTGGTTCGTCCTTCGATTGCTTTTGTTAAATTGGCAACTCTTCCAATAATTAAATGCCTATCTCCTTTAAATTTTTCTTTAATTCTTGCAGCCACATCTTTTTCTACACAGTTTAAATCCATGGGTGGCAAAAATTGACCATCGGGTAAATGCGGAAGTCCTTCTAGTGACCCACTAATGCCTGCAAATTTTTCTACATGATCATACCATGGTGCAATGTCTTTGTAACGAATAGGCCAATCAACACCAACCCCCTCTTTCCCATTGGCTTCAAAATCTAAATCACTTAAACGGTAGCTTTGTCTACCCCACAGTAATGACCTACCTCCCATTCTATAACTTCTCCACCAGGTAAAAGGTTTGACCTCGGTGTACGGACAATCTTCTTCATTGGTCCAGGCGTCCATTACTCTTTCGTTGGCAGCCCATCCTCTATGAATTACAGGATATTTTTCTTGTTGCTCCTTACTAGTTCTTCCACGGAGTGGCGTATCCCATGGATCATCATCAACACCTTTATAATCTTTAATATGCTGATGGTCTTTACCGCGTTCTAAGAGTAAAACTTTTAAACCTTTTTCGGTGAGTTCTTTTGCGGCCCATCCACCACTAATGCCTGATCCAATAACAATGGCATCATACGTATTCCCAGCCGTAGCTTTTGTATTGAGGTATGCGGTATCTGACATGAGTTTAGATTTTTTAGTTTAAAGTTTTCCTTTTTTTATTTGCTCCACTGCATAATTAGCAGCACGTGCTGTAAGTGCCATAAAAGTTAAGGATGGATTTTGAGTACTGGTAGATGTCATGGCAGCGCCATCTGTTACAAAAACATTTTGGCACAAGTGCATTTGATTCCACTCGTTTAGTAAAGATGTTTTTGGATCTCTACCCATTCTTACGCCACCCATTTCATGAATATCGAGGCCGGGCGCTTGCTTGCTATCATATGAAGCAATATTTGTGCAGCCCGCTTTCTCTAACATCTCTTTACCTTGCTTTATAAAATCCTGCAACAACTTTTCATCGTTATCATCATAATCAATAGAGGTGATAATTTGAGGAATACCCCATGCATCTTTTAATGTAGGATGCAAACGAACATGGTTGCTTTCTTTTGGAATCGTTTCACCTTGCATCATCATAAAAATACTCCATGGACCTGGCTCTGTGAGCGCTTCTTTAAAAGCCGCGCCAACACCTTCTGCACTTGCCTTTCCTCTACTTGCACCAAAAAAAACCATGTACCCACGTAAAAAATCAGTTTCCTGCTTGTGCACGTTTCTAAAATTAGGCATCATTACCTGCGTGGGTCTGCGGCCATAATAATACTGATCTAAATGACCTTCATAATTGGCGGTAATGCTTCCTCTATAATTATGAAACGCAATATACTTTCCTAATAAACCATTGTCGTT
>JAGNTI010000023.1:0-9826 GCA_017987615.1 Sediminibacterium sp.
TGCCACCAAACAATGGGCCCTTAATACCGGTAACGATTGGAAACCTTATTGGGAAGACAAAGACACCAAGCTGGTACATTTTATTGGAAAAGATAATATCGTTTTTCACTGTATTATATTTCCGGTAATGCTTAAACTCCATGGAAATATTTTACCACAGGATGTTCCTGCCAACGAGTTTATGAATTTGGAAGGCGACAAAATGAGCACTTCTAGAAATTGGAAATTAGACATGCAGGATTACATCACCGACTTTGTCAACAAAGAAAATGGTGGTGGTCAAATGGCGGATGCACTTAGGTATTACCTTACACAAATTGCACCTGAAACAAAGGATAGTGAATTTATGTGGAAGGGTTTTCAGGACGCTATTAATTCAGAACTTGTAAGCGTGTATGGTAATTTTATCAACCGCTCACTGGTGCTCATGCATAAATTATGTGGTGGCAAAGTGCCTCCATACCACGCAGCCATAGAAGATAGTGAAGACATAGCAGTAAAAGAAGCCATTGCTAACACCGCTAAAAAAGTAGGTGAATTAATTGAAGCCTACCGCTTTAGAGAAGCCCTTTTTGAAGTGATCGCACTTGCTAGAATAGGCAATGGTTATATGCAAAAGAAAGAGCCTTGGATTGTTGCCAAGCAAGTAGCCGAAAACCCTGCAGCACAGCAGCAAATTGACAACTGCTTACATCTTTGCTTACAGCTAACGGCTAATTTGGCCATTTTAGCGCAGCCGTTTTTACCTTTCACTGCAAAAAAGATTTGCCATTTATTAAAAGTGGTTGATAAAATATTAGACTGGGAAAATGCAGGTAGCTTAAAACTATTAAGTGTAGGCTACACGCTTCGTGCACCAGAATTACTCTTCAGAAAAATTGAAGACGAAGAAATTGCAGCGCAAATTCAAAAATTAAATGACGCCGCTCAAATAAAAAAGATGGAAACAACGCCAACGACATCAACATCAACATCTGCCATTGCTGCTGTAAAGCCGGAAATTGTATTTGATGATTTTGCTAAAATAGATTTACGCGTGGGCACTATTGTTGCCGCATCAAAAGTAGAAAAGGCAGATAAACTGCTGCAACTCAGTGTAGACTTAGGTTTTGAGACTCGCACCATTGTATCTGGTATTGCACAGCATTTTGAACCAGAAACGATTGTTGGAAAGCAAGTAACTGTGGTTGTTAATTTAGCGCCACGTAAAATGAGAGGCATCGAAAGCAATGGCATGATTCTAATGGCCGAAGATGCAAATGGTAAACTCCATTTTGTAAACCCTTCAGACAATATTAATCCAGGAAGTGGTGTGAGCTAATTAAGAATAGCTCACACACTCTTTATTTTCTTTATCGGTGTAGGCAAGTCCTTTTTCTTTAAGTACTTCGGCAGGTACACCATTCCATTTGTTAGGAACGTTACCCGCATAGCCTAAATCTTTAACGCCCATTTCTGAAGTGTAAAAACCGGTAAGGGTTAAATCACGCATGAGGTTAAAAAAGGTAACGCCTTGTTTATTTTTTGGATCCGCTTTTTCGGGGTAGGCAATTTGATCCACCATTTTAATTTGTTCAGCAGCTGTACAGTCCACAAAAGCTTTGTCAAACTGTTTGAAGCACTGCATATCAAGCCATCTTAATCCACCACGCATAGGCGTTTGGTGTTCTGGCATGTCTTTCACGATAAAGGCGATAAACTCAGGTACTTTAGCCTCTGTAGCACTACCGCTAATAGCGTCTTTAGGTACAATAATATCAGATAGTACGGTAACAGTAGCGAGTTCGTGTGCCGTAAAAAATTCAGGCTCCGCTTCCACTTTTTTCAAGTGGTCTTTTTCTTCTTGCATACGGTCGGCGAGTAATGCTTCCGCGTCTGCAGCTACTTTTTTATCATCAGAACTTTTGCAAGCTTGCACCACTACACCAGTGGCAACGGTACCTACAACAAGGGCTTTGATGGATTTTCTTCTGTCCATAATACTATTATTAAAAGTTACAGATTTTGTTTTTTAAGTTGGTCGATAATGTATTCGCTTGCACGCATACTGAGCGCCAAAATGGTCCAAGTAATATTTTTATCGGCTTGAGATGTGAACTGACTTCCGTCTACACAGAATAAGTTTTCACAATCATGCGCCTGACTCCATTTATTAAGCACCGAAGTTTTTTTATCGTTACCCATGCGCGCTGTTCCTGCTTCATGAATAATATTACCCGGGTTAGAAAGACCATAATTGTTTGACGCATCATCATCTCCACCCCAAGTAATTATAGCACCCATGTTGTGCATGATTTCCTTAAAGGTTTCTTTCATGTGCTTGGCCTGATTGATTTCATAATCAGAATGCTTGGTATGGAAACGAAGTACTGGAATACCATATTTATCTACCACGTTAGGGTCAATTTCACAATAGTTGTCGATGGTTGGAACGGCTTCACCTCTTCCACCCATACCTACGCTAGCGCCATAAAAAAAGCGTGCATCTTCTTTTAATGAAGCACCATAGCCACCCGCTTCTTTTGTTTTACCATGCACTGCAAATTTTCCATTAAGACCTTGCATGCCAAATCCAAAACCATAAGAAGGTTGCGTCATGCCACCCCAGTATTCGATATGATAACCACGTGGGAAATCAAGTTTTGCTTTTTTATTATCAAGCCACCATGGTGTGTAAATATGCATACCGCCTACACCATCTTCGTTGTAACGTTTACGGTCAAACAAATCTGGAAGTACACCACCTAGTGCAGCACCGGTAGAATCGTGCAGGTATTTACCAAGTACATTGCTGCTATTACCAAGTCCATTTGGATGACGTTGTGATTTTGAATTGAGCATTAAGCGCGCTGTTTCACAAGCACTTGCTGCTAGTACCACCACACGACCTTGTACTTGATATTCTAGTCCATCCATTTTATTTACATATGCCACGCCCGTTGCTTTACCTTCTTTGTTGGTAAGCACTTCGCGTGCCATTGCTTGCGTAATTACATCTACATTACCTGTTTGAACCGCAGGTCTGATAAGCGCTGTAGAAGAAGAAAAGTCAGCAGCGATTTTACAACTTCTGTTACACTGTCCGCAATAAAAACACTCGCCTCTATCTTTATTAATTTGTTTAGTTAAAATAGAAAGTCTTGAAGGATACACGGGAATACCTGCGCTTACCGCAGCTTTTTTCATGTATAATTCATGAAGCCTTGGTTTTGGTGGCGGTAAGAAAATACCATCTGGATCATTTTCTAATCCTTCGTTGGTACCAAACACACCAAGTAGTTGATCTATTTTATCGTAATAAGGTTTTACATCTTCGTAACCAATAGGCCAGTCTGCACCAAGTCCATCAATGCTATGACGCTTAAAATCTTTAGGACCAAAACGTAGTGAGATACGACCCCAATGGTTGGTTCTTCCTCCCATCATACGCGCACGCCACCATTCCCATTTTTGAGAACCTTCGGCCATGGTATATGGCTCACCATCAATTTCCCAACCCCAAAAACAACCATCAAATTCTCCAAACGGACGGTACTTAGAACTTGCACCACGACGCTTGGATTCCCATGGATTTTTTAATTGAGAAGAATGCTTTACTGGATCATAATCGGCGCCTGCTTCCAATAAGCAAACCTTAAGTCCCGCACTCGCTAAAACGTAAGCAGCCATACCACCGCCTGCACCAGATCCCACAATTACTGCGTCGTACTGCTTTGCCGTTTTTTTAATTTGAAATTCTCCCATTTGAAAAGTTTTTATAGGTATTGTTTAGCAGGAATGAAAATAAGATTTTTTGAGCAAAAAAAACCGCTCCAAATGATTTTGGAGCGGTTTTGTGAAAATTGATTCAAAGTCTGTTTAACTAGCTACAACCCATGCTGTTTCCGCAGTTTAAACACTTGTAGCAAGTACCACTTCTGATGGTGATATGTCCGCAAGTATTACATGCTGGGGCGTCAGATTGCATGTTTTTTGCTGCTGCATTTACGGCGTCCATTCCAGTTGGAGCTGCTGCTGTAGCATGTTGTAGTTTTTGTGCAGGCGCAGGTGCTGCAGCAGGCGCTGTTACGCGAATGCTACTTAATTCTGGCTTACCAAGTAAAGTAGCTTCACCATCTTCTCCTCCTGTATTTTCTACTTGAGGGCGGTCTAATACGTGTACTAAATCGGTTCTGTTTAAGTACTCGTAAGCAAGCGCTCTAAATACGAAGTCTACAAGTGAAGTGGTGGTTTTAATATTTGGATGATCTACCATACCTGAAGGTTCAAATTTGGTAAATACAAATTTCTCAACAAACTCTTCTAAAGGCACACCATATTGTAAGCCTACAGAAATCGCAATTGCAAAGCAGTTCATAAAGCTTCTTAAAGTAGAACCTTCTTTTGCAAGATCAATAAAGATTTCACCTAAAGTGCCATCTGCATATTCACCTGTGCGTAAGAAAATAACTTGTCCGCCAATTTTTGCTTTTTGCGTAAAGCCTCTGCGCTTAGAAGGTAATGATTTCTTTTCTACGATGCCAGACAACAGGCGTTTTAATTTGGTATCTGTAGAAGCGTTCATTCTTTTTTGAACCTCTTCTAATAATTCTTCTACCGTTAATTGACCTAAATCAACAATGCTTGAACCTGCCTCAACACCAGCTACATCAGCTGTTTCAGCAGCTTCAGCGGTTGTGTCATCGGTTTTCTTTTTCTTGTCAGATTTATTACTTAATGGTTGACTTAATTTAGAACCATCTCTGTAAATCGCGTTTGCTTTTAAGCCTAATTCCCAACTTAACATGTAGCTATCAGAAATATCAGATACGCTTGCTTCGTTTGGAAGGTTGATGGTTTTTGAAATCGCACCAGATAAGAATGGTTGACAAGCACCCATCATTCTGATGTGACCATGTGCGTGAATATAACGTTCACCTTTTTGACCACACTTGTTCGCGCAATCAAATACAGATAAATGTTCGTCTTTTAAATATGGAGCACCTTCTACTGTCATGGTTCCACATACATAATCATTTGCTTCTGCAATTTGATCTTCTGTGAATCCAATCGCTTCTAATAAATTGAAGCTCCAGTCTGCATATTCTGCTTCTTTAAATCCTAAGCGCTCCATACAAGCATCGCCTAGTGTAAAGCGGTTAAAAATAAATCCGATTTCGAATGCAGATTTTGCTGCACCATTTAATTTATCAATTTCTGCTTGTGAAAATCCTTTTGCTAATAAAGCTGCAGAATTCACGTGTGGTGCACCTTCGAAGCTTGCGTGACCCACTGCATAATTTACAATCGCATCAACTTCCGCTGGCGTGTATTTTAAATTCTTTAATGCTTGTGGTACAGATTGGTTGATGATTTTGAAATAACCACCACCAGATAATTTTTTGAACTTAACAAGCGCAAAGTCAGGCTCCACACCGGTTGTATCGCAATCCATTACAAGACCAATAGTTCCTGTTGGTGCAATTACCGTTGTTTGTGCGTTTCTATAACCATATTTTTCGCCTAATTGTACCGCGTCATCCCAAGCTTTGGTAGCCGCTTTTAATAATACATCTGGTGTATATTTTGCTTTGATACCTTGAGGCTTAATTTCTAATCCTACATACGCATCATCTGCATCGTAAGCAGCAGCACGGTGGTTGCGCATTACACGAAGCATGTCTTCTTTGTTTTCTTCGTACTTATCAAAAGCACCTAAAAACGAAGCCATTTCTGCAGAAGTTTTGTAAGCAATACCCGTCATGATAGCGGTGATAGCTCCAGCAATACCACGCGCTTCTTCAGAATCGTATGCAATACCACTTACCATTAACATAGAACCAAGGTTGGCAAAACCTAAACCTGTTGTTCTGTAATCGTAAGATAATTGTGCTACTTCTCTAGAAGGGAACTGCGCCATCAAAATAGATATTTCGAGTACAGTCTGCCATAATCTTGTTGTGTATTCGAAACCTTCTACATCAAATGAGTTGTCAGATTCGTTGAAGAATTTACGCAGATTGATAGAAGCCAAATTACAAGCAGTGTTGTCTAGGAACATGTACTCCGAACAAGGGTTAGAAGCATTGATACGACCACCTTTAGGGCAAGTATGCCATTCGTTAATAGTGGTATCGTATTGAGTTCCTGGATCTGCACAACGCCATGCCGCTTCAGAAATCGCATCCCATACTTTACGTGCAGGAATAGATTGCATTACACGACCATCGGTACGCGCTATTAAATCCCAATTGCCATCTTCTTTTAATGCTTTAAAGAATGTGTTAGGAATACGTACAGAGTTGTTTGAGTTTTGACCCGAAACAGTTGCATACGCTTCCCCTTCGTAACTATTATCATAACCAGCTGCAATAAGTGCCGCTACTTTGTTTTCTTCTTGAACTTTCCAGTTAATGAAGTCCATGATTTCTGGATGATCTAAATCCAAACAAACCATTTTAGCCGCTCTACGTGTTGTACCACCAGATTTGATAGCACCTGCAGCACGGTCTCCAATTTTAAGGAAACTCATTAAGCCGCTTGAAGAACCACCACCAGATAACTTTTCGTTTGCTCCTCTAATTTGAGAGAAGTTAGTACCTACCCCAGAACCATATTTAAAAATACGCGCTTCACGTGTCCATAAATCCATGATACCACCTTCATTTACTAAGTCGTCGCTCACGCTTAGAATGAAGCAGGCATGTGGTTGTGGGCGTTCATACGCACTTGTTGAACGCTTTAATTGTTTGTCCGTTGGATCAACATAATAGTGACCTTGCGCACCACCCGTAATACCATAACTCTCGTGAAGTCCGGTATTGAACCATTGTGGCGAGTTAGGCACACAAGCTTGGTTTAAAATACTATATACTAGTTCTTCATAAAACACTTGTGCATCGCTCGTTGTTGCGAAATAACCATAACGCTCTCCCCATACTCTCCAACAATTTGCCATACGGTGTGCAACTTGCTTCACAGAAGTTTCTCTTCCTAGTGAACCATCCGTTTGAGGCACACCCGCTTTTCTAAAATATTTTTGTGCTAAGATATCCGTAGCAATTTGGCTCCACTGTTTAGGAACTTCTACGTTTGTCATTTCAAATACCTTTTCACCATTTGGGTTCTTGATTACGCTATCACGGTAGTCGTACTCAAATTGATCAAAAGGAGATACACCATCTTTGGTGAATCGGCGGCTGAATTGTAAGCCTTTTTTTGTGCGAGCGTTGGCCATACTGGGTGTCTATTTAAACGAATTATTTAATGGGGTCCCGATTTCATAACAAATTGTTAAGCGGTCGACGAAAATATCTTTACCTACGCAGAAAACAACACCCTAAATATTAACAGATTGTGGAAAAGGAATTTGAACTTTTTGAGAGTTCAAATCAGGCCTGAATTTGACCCATTTTCCCCCAAATGTTAGCAACAAAAAAAATAATATTGGGGTTGGTATGGGCTTTTTCCCTTAGTAAATACAGGGGTTTGAGGGCTTTTTTGCATGAGTCATTGAAAATGAAGGAGTAAGGAGCCGCCAAGATGGCAAAAACAACAAACAAATGAACGATTATTGCTTTTAACAAAAACTTTTCTGCATTTTTGCAGGACTACTATTGTACCACTTCATGAACCCAAACGTTTATTTACAGCTACTGGAATCAAAAAAAGCAGGTCGCCCGCTTTTTACGGTTCTAATAGACCCCGATAAGGTAGATGCCAAAAGTCTAGAACAATTGGTACAGCTGGGTTTAGAGGCAAAAGTAGACTACTTTTTTGTAGGTGGAAGCCTTGTGATTTCCAATCATTTAGATGCTTGTATTCAGCAAATAAAAGCTGCTTGTAATATCCCAGTTATCTTATTTCCAGGATCCCCTTCACAGGTGTCCAAATACGCAGACGCCTTACTATACTTGTCTTTGATATCAGGCCGTAACCCCGAATTACTGATTGGACAGCACGTAATTAGTGCTCCATTTGTAAAAAAATCAGGCCTCGAAATCATGCCAACGGGATATATGGTGATTGATGGCGGTGCGCCTACCACGGTTTCCTACATTTCTAATGCAGCGCCTATTCCATCCAATAAACATGAAATCGCTATGTGTACGGCTATGGCAGGCGAAATGCTTGGCATGAAGCTCATATACATGGATGCAGGCAGTGGTGCTCAAACGCCCATTACGGAGGCTATGATTAGCGCTGTAGCTGCTTCTATTAACATCCCGCTGATTGTGGGCGGTGGTATCACAGATCCTGAAAAAGCATACCTAAACTGCAAGGCAGGCGCTAATATGATTGTTATTGGTAATGCCATCGAAAAAGACCCAAGCCTCATTAAAGAAATGAGTGCTGCGATTCACGCATCGGGCAAAATAACTGCGGAATAAACATTCGATTTTCTGGTATTTAACGCAGATTTTAATGCATTGTTAAATCTGCGGGGAATACATAGTCATGTTGTAACTTAACATCATATGTTGCGGTTGTGAATGATCAATTACACATTTATTTGATAACGTAAACCAACCCCCTATGCGAATCAACAACATGTTACCGGTTACCCTGTTTGCAGTAAGCCTATTTTTAGCAAGTAGCATCTGCGCACAAACAAATACAAGTAAAAGTTCATTTAAACCTAAGCCTAGTTACGCAGCACACTTATCTGTGGGACAAGTACTTTTTGGTACCGGTGATGTAAGAGGTTACGGACTTTTACTAGCGGTAGAAAAATCTGTTTTTAAAAAATCGGTGCGCCCTTTTCCGGCTTTTCAAGTTGGCTTTGGACTCAATTTTGAAACAGGTATTAGAAAGCCTGTAAATATTTTATACCCCAGTGGAGTTTTTGAAGAATCTAGTTATGGTCAAACCAGCAAAACCTCGGGCTGGGCTACTTTTAAATACCACCCCTTTAAACATTCGATGGATGGATTTAGTGTGACAGTTGGTCCAACATTAGGCATTACACAAGCTACTTCCGAAAAAAGTGTAGGCTTTAGTTACGATCCATTTTTAGGCGTCATTCGTAAATCAGTACTCGCAACAGAAAATCATTTTGGCATGGGTTACCGTATTGCGGTGCAACAACAGTTTGCCATTAAGGATCATTTGTCTATTGGTTTCCGTGCCGATTTTTCAAACGATGTATATGGCGATGTTAATACTTTTTTAGGTGGCGGCATCAGTTATAAATTTTAAAAAAGAGTTCGTAATTGTTATAGTAAAATACCGGCCCGTTGGGCCGGTATTTTTTTTACCCCCATAAAAAATTTTACCCGCATAAAAAAATAACCGCTGCGGAAAATATCAGAACTAATGCGCAATCTAATCATACAACCGCTATGATTTAATTTATGCGGTTTCACGTAACATCAACAGGTGTTTAATTGAATAGGTTACACTAGATAGCTATCCAACCCTATTCTCTTCACTTTAAATTAAGCACTATGTTATTGAACGTAAAAAAAGGCTTGCTTGCGCTTACACTGCTAACTGCTGTTATCGGTTGTAAAAAAAATACAATCGACTACCAAAACGGCGGCGTCGATGAAAGTAAAGTATACCAAAAACCAATTACCTATGACCAAATTTTACTCGTTAGCAACCTCGAAAAAATTACCCTCATTTTAGAAGACCTCTACAAAGAAAAAAAGAACCTTAAACTGGTTAATGCGTCCATTTATGCAAAAGCCTACACCGACGAATCGGTTTTATTAAAAGACCTCATTAACCCCATGCATAGTATCCTGCCAGGCAATAAAAAATTTGTTGAGCTGTGCAGTAAATGGAACGTGAGCTTACAAGATTTTTCGGAAGCATTTTGGAAAGCCGCGCGCGTCAAAAACGA
>JAGNTI010000023.1:9926-12419 GCA_017987615.1 Sediminibacterium sp.
TGGGGCACCAAATCACAGAATTTGAAGACAAAACATCGGTCAAATTTGAACGAGGTACCATTCGCAAAAAACAATGGTTAAGGGTTTATGCAGTTTGGGACGCAGATTGGGTGGTTGATAATAAGGAACAGGTTTTTGCCATCTACGAAGACGATAATAATTCAGAAATTACATTTACCGGATCTCTTAGCACAACCGTAAGAGTTGCCACCGGAACGAATGTAGAAGGCAGTATCGACTACCAAATTAAAAGGAGCTCTCAAGACGATATTATCAAGCAAGTAAAAATATCGCGTGTCTCTTATTTTGCAGGCGCCCTCAGAAATCAAGGATGGGGATTTGGTAATGATAAATCATTTTTACCGGCCTCAGCAGCTAATGGATGGCCTTATTATGACGCCGTACCAGAGGGCGGCGCCAACGTGGGCTGGACCTGGCCTTATGACGGGTATTAATAGATAATAAAAATGATCAAATAACTAACAAGCCAACCCCAGTACTAGTAACCATCCTTATTCGCTGGGTACAAAATAGTAGTAAGGTTGGCTTGTTTTCTATTTTAAATCAGAAGTATTCACGCGCGTTGGCGTGTCTTTACCACTTACAATACCACGTGCACTGAGTGCAATGGCCTTAATAATTCTTGTCATGTTACCGGTATCAATCGTACCAATTTCATCGGTTGCTTTATGGTAGTACGGGTCGGTATCAATTTTAGTAGTAGAAATGGTATGCGCTGGAACACCTAGTCTAGCAAGGGTTGCATTGTCTGAACGGTAAAATAAATTTTGAGCAGGGTACGGGTCTGGATAAAACGTAAAATCAGTACCTTCTAAATTCGCTTGCAAAATTTTACCCATATCAGTTTTTTCATAGCCAGTAATAAACGCTGAGTTTTTACCCCACTTACTTTCTGAACCAATCATTTCTAAATTAAACATGGCCATTACTTTAGCCGGATCCAATTGATTTGAAAAATAAGTAGCACCAAAGCCACCCACTTCTTCCGCGGTAAATGCAGCAAATACAAGTGTACGCTCGTTGTTGTTTAACGCTTTAAAATATTTTGCAAGAACCATCATAGCAGTAGTGCCCGCTGCATCATCATTTGCACCATTAAAAATTGAATCGGCTACAACGTTGCCGTTTCTATCTTTACTGGTAATGCCCAAATGATCATAATGGCCACTAAAAATTACGATTTCATCAGGTCTAGATTTCCCAGGAAGCACACCCACCACATTGGCCAGTGGCATTTCAGTAATTTCATGCTTGGCTTCAATACTATAGCTAGCAGGGGTTTTAGCGCTTAGCACAAACACCACCGATTTATCTGATTTAAATAAATTAGACTTAAGCCTCGTTAATCCACTAAATGTTTTTGCAAAACTGGTATCTACTATTACAAGTGCGTTCTTTTTTAGGCCCGCAAGCTTACGCGCTTCAGTCATTAAATTGGCTGTTTTGCCAATCGTAATTTTTTCAAAACCAGACGTTTCATTGATTGACAAATTCGCTTGCGTTGTTACAACAACAATGTCTTTTTTATCAAGTGCAGCGCCATCAAAAATTCCCGATGTGCCTAAAAACTTAGTGCGGACCATTGCAAAAGACTGCAGGTAAGAGTCGCTGTTATTAAGCGTTTTGAGCCCAGTAGCCTTAAACTCTTCTGCAATAAATGCAGCCGCTTTTTCGATGCCCGGGGTAAACGTTCGGCGGCCCTGCATGTCATCGGCAGATAGAATGGTTTCGATACGCCTTACTTCTTTTTCTTTGATGAGCTTGTCAATTTTTTGCGACTGTGCGCTAAAAGCAAGCGCCAAAGCAACCATTAAAACGTGTATCTTTTTCATAGGTGTCATTTGAATCAATTTAATGTAGAAGCCAACTAGAATACGGCTAATTTTTGGGATGCCTACAGGCTCATCATTTCTTTGAACTTAACGGTTTGACGTCTACTCACTTCAATTTTTTCGCCACCCTTGAGTTCTACAATAAGTCCACCATTAAAGTAAGGTTCAATTTTGTCAATCCAACGTAGGTTAATGATATGCTTTCGATTGGCCCTAAAAAACATGCGTTCATCTAAGCGTTCTTCTAGTGCATTTAAAGATTTTAAGATGAGCGGCTTATTGCCATCAAAAAACACTTTGGCGTAGTTGCCCACACTCTCAAAAAGCCTGATTTCACCGAGCTTCACAAACCAACAACGCTCTCCATCCTTCACAAACACTTGATCTATTTCTGTCAATGGTCCACGGTTATTACCATGAAATCCAACTTGTTCTTTAAAAAGTTCGGCTTGTAGTTTTTGTATCGCGTCAGAAAGGCGCTTGGGCTCGATAGGTTTTAATAAATAATCAAGTGCATTTACTTCAAAAGCTTTGATGGCATAGTCATCATAAGCCGTAGTAAAAATTACTTTTGGCGCACGCTCTACTTCTGCAAGCAAATCAAATCCTGTTTTGCCGGGCATTTGAATGTCTAAAAAAA
>JAGNTI010000155.1 GCA_017987615.1 Sediminibacterium sp.
TCATCTGCAAACGCTTTGTATTTATCTAGGCTTTTTTGCGTGCCCTTGTGCGGACAAATTAAATACTGCATGCCAATAGCCGCTGCTTGTTCCGATTTTTTATCAAAATCAGTTAGATTATCACAGTGGCTTGAAACAATTTTCATACCTAAATCATCCATATAGGTTTTAAATCCTTTGTGACCCATGCCCCAAAACATACCTTGAGGGCCTTCGTAACTTTCAATTTGTTTGTATCCAAAACTAGCCAGCTTTGCAAGGGTGCCCTTGGCATCCGCCATCATATTTTCTTTCACCGTCCACAACTGAATACCAAAATTTGGAATTTTAAATCCTGCAGGTGCATCCAAAAAACTCGCTTTACTTAAAAAAGGCAAGCTTAATCCAGCCACTGCAAAAGAACTATTGCGTAAAAAATCTCTTCTATTAATTGACATCAGATAAATAATTTAAAATTGAAAAATATTGCGGCTCCAAAAAAAGCGCAATCTAGCTAGGCCCATGCCTTATCTCCTTTTTTGTAAGGAACACATCCTTCATATTTTCCAGGAATCGCAACATAGCGGAGTGCTTGCGTAGCGCCTATTTCAGAGCTAAAGTAGCCCCAAAGTGTAAGCTGCTTGATCATGGTAAAATAATGCGTAGGCTGTTCTGCCGTTTTTGTTTCTTGGTATTTTTTTGCTTCAGCGTCTAAATCAACAATCATTTTTTGCTGTGCTTCTGGGTTGGCTGCACTAAACTTACTTGCTAGTGCCGCTAGTCCATCTTTAAATACTTTTTGATCTTTTGCATCGTAACAATCAGTTACAATCACGCCCATAAACTCACCCACTTTGGCAGCTTTTGCTCCTGGTGTGTTTGTGGTAGGAATAATAATTTCTGCGATGTCGTTTAACAAACTCATATCTGCAGCAGATAATACACCTGCGGCAGCATCTGGGTTTGCTTTACAACCGCTCAAAAAAGCAGATGATCCAATAATGGTTCCACCTAGTAATAGGGCAACACTTGATAAGGCTTCTCTTCTATTCATGGTTAATGATTGATAAATTATACGTCACAAATTTTAATCGCTTGCTTTAATGATGCAAGTGGATCTTTGGACGCTGGAATAAATTCTTGTGCTACATATTTTGTAAATCCAGTGGCTACAATGGCTTTCATGATAGCAGGATAATACAACTCTTGTGTATCATCAATTTCATGACGCCCCGGAACACCCGCCGTATGGTAATGGCCAATGTATTCGTGGTAGGTATTAATAGTATGAATCACGTCTCCTTCATCTACTTGCATATGGTAAATGTCGTAGAGTAATTTAAAATTAGATGAACCAATTTTTTTACAAAGTGCAACACCCCAAGCGGTTCTATCACACATATAATCTTTGTGATCAACTTTACTATTCAGGAGTTCCATAATGATAGTCACGCCTCTTTTTTCGGCGTGTGCCATAATTTGTTTTAGACCTTCGGCACAATTGTCAAGTCCAGTTTGATCATCAAGTGTAGCGGTTCTATTTCCACTAAAACAAATTAGATTGGTATATCCAGCATCCGCTACTAAATCGATATGCTCATTGTATTTTTGAATCAGTGTTGCATGGTTATTTTTATCGGCCCAACCTTTTGTTAAACTAATTTCGGCGCCATTACACATGGTAGAAATAAGTCCATATTTTTTTAGTATTGGCCATTCTGAAGGGCCTATTAAATCAATCCCTACTAGACCCATTTCTTTAGCAGCTTTACATAAGTCTTCTAATGGTATACCACTAAAACACCAACGACACACCGAATGGTTAACATTTCCTTTTAATCCTTTATCCATAGGGCTTTCAGGGGTATTTGATGCAGCAGATGCGAGTGATCCAAGCGCACTGCTTGCGGCAAAAGTAGCTGCACCAGCCACCATATTTTTAATAACGTTTCTTCGATTGTTAGACATTGATTTTCTTTTAAAATATTAAGCGACAACTTTATTTTTATTACGCATGTATAAAAACAAACCCGCAAATGCTACCGATAAAAATACTGGAATCAAAAGCGTTGTATTGAGTACAGCTTGTCCAGCCTGTGCTGGTGTTAACGAAGAAGCTTGCAACTCCGCATAATGATCCCCCATAAATATCATATACACCGATACGGCAAACATACCAGCACCACCCATGAGGTTTAAACCAACAGCGCCTGTTTCAGGTAAATTTTCTGCAACAAAACCTAGCATGGTAGGCCAGAAATAACACACACCCATACCAAATACAATTGCACCCACAAATAGCATATTACCTGTTGTGTGACCCATAATATAAAGTCCTACCGCCGATAATACTGCCGATAAAAACAAAACACCTGTTGGTGAAAAACGGTGTACCACGGGTTCTGCAAGGCCACGGCCTATCACCATAATACCCGTTTCGATGGTTAACAAGAGGAGTGCATTATCAGAAACATTTTTTAGTAACACATCAATCCACTGACCTGTAAATAATTCGGTGATGGCAGTACCAAACATAAGAACAATCATTACTAAAAAAAGTGGATTCAGCAGCGCCTTGTACATAGCAGCAGTAGAGATTCCACTTGCCACACGCTCCGTAACTGGGAAGTCTAATTTGCTAAAATAATATCCATACAACAAAGTAGGGATCGCCATTAATCCAACCTGCACCTGCCAACCAATTCCGGCTTTACTTAAAAAGTAAACAATGAGGGTGCCAATTACAATACCACCCGGGAACCACAAATGAAAGTGGTTTAATTTGGTGGTTTTATTATCTGCGTAAATGGTTGCTACGAGCGGGTTACAAGCCGCTTCCACGGTACCATTGGCAATTCCAATACAAAGGGTCGAAATAAATAAACCCCAATAACCGCCGGCAAAAACGGTTAGTAAAATACCTGCCAAATGAAATATAAAAGCCACCAACAACAATTTTTTCATGCCAATGATATCTACCACAAAACCACCTATTACAACCGCGAGTGGAAAGCCCCAAAAGGCAGTGGCAGCAATGGTTCCGAGCTGACCCGGACTCAGCTCAAACTGTTCGCCCAACTGGCCTAAAATACCAGCGCGAATACCAAAAGATAAGGAAGTAACAAGTAACGCTAAGCAGCTGGCAATAAAGAGTTGCTGCTTTTGAATGTTGTTTTGCATAATCGTAAAAGGTTCGTGATAAATTCTATTCAATAAATGTAATTTTTTTATTTTAAATGTTGACCGATAAAATTTACTTTTAGTTCCACAATTTAAAATTGAACAAACATGAACAGAAAATTAAGAATGGGCATGGTAGGCGGCGGTAAAGACGCCTTTATTGGTGCTATACATAGGCTTGCAGCCAATATGGATGGACTTATAGAACTCTGTTGTGGTGCGCTTAGCATCAATCCTGAAATCGCTAAAGAATCAGGGGCTTCCTTGTTTTTACCCGAGCATCGTACTTATTTAACCTACGATGAAATGATTACTAAAGAAAGCCAGCTTCCTGCTTCTGAAAGAATGGATTTTGTAACCATCGTAACACCCAATTTTGCGCATTTTGCACCTGCTATGATGGCCCTCGATCATGGGTTTCATGTAGTCATAGAAAAACCAATTGCTTTTACCCTCGACGAAGCCAAACAACTGCACCAAAAAGTGCAGGAAACAGGACTTACGCTTTGTCTTACACATACCTACTCTGGCTACCCACTTGTAAAACAAGCAAGGGCCATGGT
>JAGNTI010000024.1 GCA_017987615.1 Sediminibacterium sp.
CAAATAAATGGCTCATTGCAGCAACAGGCACTGGAATATTTTATGCACTTGCATTATTAATTTTTGCTGGTGATGTATTTAATAAAGATCAAAGCATTTCACAAACCGTTTTTGATGTAGGCTTACATCTTGTACCAACTGTGGTTGTGTTATTATTTGTTTTTGTCGGTTATAAAAAGCCACTCATTGGTGCGGCTATTTGTTTAGTAAGCGGGCTCATTTACATCATTACTGGTTGGGCAAATTTGCATTGGACAGCGCATGTTGTAATTGCCGGACCGCTCTTAGTGTTAAGTATGTTATACATAATGGCTTATAAATCAATTAAATAGAGCAATAGTTTTTGCAATTCAAGTATTAATCGTAATATTGCGATTAATATGGGAGCCAGTAAAATCATCAATTATTCAGAAGAAGAACTGCTCATTGCAAAATTTGCAAAAGCGCTTTCTCATCCGGCACGTGTTGCAATCATCAAGCTTTTATTACAAAAGCAGTCTTGCGTATGTGGTGATATCGTAGAAGATTTACCAATCGCGCAATCAACCGTATCGCAACATTTAAAAGAATTAAAAGAAGCGGGACTCATCAAAGGAAATATTGATGGAGCATCAATATGTTATTGTGTTGATACAGACGTATTACAAAAAGCAAATGATATTTTAAATAAAGTATTAGGCGCTTCTATTCAAACTCAAACAACTTGTTGTTAAATTAAAAATTTAAAATATGCAAACAGACGAACAACTTAAAGAGATCGTAAAAAATAAATACAGCGAAATAGCTTTACAAGACAAAGAAACAAATATGTCATCTTGTTGCGGAGCGGGCGGCTGTTCAACAGAGGTATACAACATCATGTCTGAAGATTATACTACACTTGGTGGTTATACTGCAGATGCAGATTTAGGTTTAGGATGTGGTTTGCCTACACAGTTTGCACGTATCAAAAAAGGTGATGTAGTTATTGATTTAGGAAGTGGTGCAGGTAATGACTGTTTTATTGCCAGACATGAAACGGGTGAAACGGGTAAAGTTATTGGAATAGACTTTACACCTGCCATGATAAATAAAGCGCGTGCTAATGCAGAAGCGCGTGGGTTTAACAATGTAGAATTTAGACAAGGAGATATTGAAAATATGCCTATCACTTCTAATGTTGCAGATGTGATTGTGAGCAATTGCGTTTTAAATTTAGTACCCAATAAACATGGCGTATTTACAGAAATGTTTAGGGTTTTAAAACCAGGTGGCCATTTTAGTATTAGTGATGTTGTGCTTGTTGGTGCGCTACCAGAAGGCTTACGTAAAGACGCTGAAATGTATGCTGGATGTGTATCTGGGGCGATTCAAAAAAATGTATACATGGAATTAATTGATGCAACTGGGTTTGAAAACGTAACGATTCAAAAAGAAAAAGCCATTGTAATTCCTGATGATATTTTAGTAAACTATTTATCTGCTGAAGAAATTGCTGCATTTAAATCTGGTAGCACCGGAATTATGAGCATCACCGTTTTTGCACAAAAACCATTAGAAAATAAAACAGCTTGTGTGCCAGGTGGCGGCTGTTGTTAAAATGCGATCTATGAAAAATATTTTAGTATTATGTACTGGCAATAGTTGCCGAAGTCAAATAGCGCATGGTTATTTACAGGCTTTTGCTGCAGATAAAGCAAAGGTGTACAGTGCAGGTGTAGAAACCCATGGTGTTAATCCAAGGGCCATTCAAACCATGAAAGAAGATGGTATTGACATTTCATCAAACACGTCTAACAATGTTTTGGAATACACGGGTATTCCTTTTGATTTTGTGATTACGGTTTGTGATCATGCAAAAGAAGTTTGTCCATACTATCCAAGTAACGCAGAAAAGTTTCATTATAATTTCCCGGATCCAGCAAAAGCAGTTGGTACCGAAGAAGAAATTACTAGATCCTTTACCGAAGTGCGTGAGATGATAAAAAAATACTGTTTACAATTTGTAAAAGAACATATATGAATGAGCTAACTGCACTAGTTATTGGTGCAACTGGCGCTACAGGATCAGCGCTTGTAATACAATTACTAGAAGACAGCCGTTTTAAAAGCGTGGTTGTGTTTTCTAGAAGAGCACTTAGTATTACGCATGCTAAATTAACCTGCCATATTGTAGATTTTGATAACCCACAACTGTGGGCTCATTTAGTAAAAGGAGACGTACTCTTTTCCGCACTGGCTACTACGCTAAAACAGGCCGGTAGTCAAAAAGAACAATACAAAATTGATTATACCTATCAATACCAAACAGCTGAAACGGCTGCTAATAATGGTGTTGAGGCTTATGTGTTGGTGTCTGCAATGGGTGCCAATGAAAATTCGATGCTATTTTACCCACGCATTAAAGGGCAACTCGATAAAGCCGTTGCTAGCTTACCATTTAAGCAAATCCATATTTTTAGACCTGGATTTTTGCTAAGGCAGCCTGATAAAATAAGGCCTATGGAAAAATTGGGTATCGCAATCATCCATGGTTTTAATAAACTGGGTTTATTTAAAAGCCAAAAAGCACTTCCGGTTGAGGTACTCGCACAAAAAATGCGCGATGTATTGTTTAAACCTACCACCACAAATTTTCAAGTGTATTCTTTGGATTCAATATTTGATTTGTAGTATTTTACTAGTTCAAATAGTGTAGCAATCATCATGAGATTGTCATATTTAAATTAAAGGGGTATAAATAAACAATTTCCAACAGTTGTTGTTTTAATTTCGCGGCTTATTATTAAAACCGCGATATCTCATGGAACCATTTGTTCAACATTTAAAGTCTGCCATTGAGCCAGTAAGAACCAATTTATTGGCACATCCAGTATATAGTCAGATCCAAGATTTACAGGGGTTGCAACGTTTTTCTGAAACCCATGTTTTTGCGGTATGGGATTTTATGAGTTTGTTAAAATCGTTACAAATTGGATTGACCTCTGTAACACTTCCTTGGGTGCCTGTTGGAAATGCAGATACTAGATATTTAATCAATGAAATTGTTTTAGGTGAAGAGTCAGATGTAGATGAAGCAGGTAATAGAATTAGTCATTTCGAACTTTACCTGAAAGCGATGCAGCAAATGGGTGCATCTACAAATGTTATTGAAACCATCATTGCTCAAATCAATGCTGGAACAAAAGTTCAAGACGCGATTGAAGCAGCGCAGTTACCAAAGGAAGTAAAGGATTTTTTACAATTTACTTTTGATATTTCTTTTAACGCACCACTGCATGTTAAGGCAGCCGTATTTACTTTTGGCCGCGAAGATTTGATCCCAAGCATGTTCATGAAAATTTTAGATAAAATTTATGCTGATGCGCCGGACAAAGTGAGCATATTCAAATACTATATCGAAAGGCACATTGAAGTTGATGGAGATCATCACAGTCATTTGGCTCTTGATATGGTAAACAGGCTATGTGGCACTGATGCTTCTAAATGGGAACAAGCTACCGTTGCATCCATTAAAGCACTTGAACTTCGTATTGGACTTTGGAATGCTATTTAGGAAAGTCTGCACCTTCAGAAACAGACGCCCAAGTATCAAAATCATTTTTTAATTCTTCTAATTTTTCTCTTGCACCTCTGAGTGCAGCAACGCCTAATAGTAAACGCATAGGTGGCGTTTCTGATTCAACTACTTGAATCATTGCTTTAACGGCTCTTACAGGATCACCAGCTTGATTGCCACTTATGGCTCTAATGGTATCTTTATTTTTATCCGCTGTTTCTGCGTAATCTGCAATGGTTGCAGGGCTTTCGTTTGCTGAACGTCCAGCCCAATCGGTTCTAAAACCACTTGGTGCAATAATGGTTACTTTAATACCTAATGGTCCAACTTCTTTGGCTAAAGATTCACTAAATCCATCCACTGCATATTTAGTAGCGTTGTAAAAGCCAACGCCAGGGAATGATCTAAGACCTGCAATAGATGCAATATTTAAAATGTGACCACTTCTTTGCTTGCGCATATGTGGTAACACTTCTTGCGTCATTTTTGCTAAACCAAAAACATTGATTTCAAACATTTTTCTTACTTCAGCTTCTTCACTTTCTTCGATAGAGCCAAAGTAGCCAATACCAGCATTGTTTACAAGCACATCAATTTGACCAAAATGCGCCATTGTTTGTGCAACGCTAGATTTTATTTCTGAATCGATGGTAACGTCTAATTTAATAGCAATAGATGTACTTGGATATGCTGCTACAATATCATCAACATCACTTGTTTTACGTGATGCAACGGCTACTTTATATCCTTTTGCTAAAACCTGTAATGCAAGTTCTCTTCCAAATCCTGTTGAACATCCTGTAATAAGCCAAACTTTTTCCATGGTACTATTTATTTAATTGTTTTGCGTTATACGCTTCGATTCCTTTTATAATTAATTTTTGTCTTCTAATTTCTCTGGGTATTACGATGGCACCTATTAATAAACCAAATACGCTATACGTGGAATTTCCATTTGGACTAAGTGTATTAGAGCTAAGAGCTGATAATCCTAAATAGCCACCCCAAAAGTAGTTCCAATCTCTGATTCTTTTAGCACGATTAAAATATAAATATGCTTCCGGTAACGTTACCGATAAATCTCTTGCATCAGAAATGCTCAATGCACGGTTACCAAGGTATATTTTTTTACCAACAAGTTTCATTTTTTCTTGGGTACGCGTATTTTCCTGCGCATATACAAACTGCGACAGTAGCACAATACATAACAAAAGGGTAATCTTTTTAATCATAAATTAATAGTTATATTTATTTTTCAAAAATAGTCATAAACATGAACTACAATAATGCATCAAGAAGATCTTTTTTAAAAAATGTTTCATTTGCAACTGCATTTTTTGCGGTAGGTGGGTTTAAGAAAATAAACGCCGCATCTGTTTTTGAGAATAGAAATAAAGTTGCTTTACGATTTGTAGTTGCATCTGATGCGCACTACGGACAGCCGGGCACACCTTATGATGCCATGATGGAACTAGTGATTAACCAAATCAATGATTTTAATAAGGAAACACCACTTGATTTTTGTGTAATCAATGGCGACATTATTCATGATAAAAAAGATTTCCTGCCACTTGCCAAGCAAAAGATTGACGCGTTAGATCCTGCTTATTATGTTACAAGAGGCAATCATGATATGGTTAGTGCCGACTATTGGCAAGAAGTTTGGGGTATGCCGCTCAATCATACCGTCATTGCAAAAGACCAAGCTGTTATTCTAGCAGACACTTCTAATGAAGCTGGTAAATATCTCTCCCCAAATTTAGAGTGGCTACAGGAGCAGTTAGAAGCAAACAAGAAGCGAAAGCATGTTTTACTGTTTTTGCATATTCCACAAAAGGCATGGACTGCAAATGGAATCAACACCCCTGCTTTTGAAAGCCTGGTAGACAAATACCCGAATGTGACAGCAATTTTTCATGGTCACGAGCACGATCAGGATGGGGTGAAATTATTAGGTAACAGGCAAACCCCTTGTTTATTTGATGCCCATATGGGCGGAAGTTGGGGAACCCCGTACAAGGGTTTTAGGGTGGTAGAAATACTAAAAGACGGTACGCTTGTTTCTTATATGATGAACCCTACCCAAAAAATCAATGACTACAGTAAGGCTAAAATATAAAAAATGAGGGCCCGGTTACCCAAAGCCCCCATACCCCCCGAGTTTAAAACTCAATCAAATAAACGCCACTATCAGATCAAATGGATAAGTGTATGTTCCAATTTCAATAATCAATTATTAAGTAACGGATAGATTTTATAATTAAATGATAATCAATCTTAAATAAGAATAATATATATTTAATATGAATAAAACATATCTTATTTTTATTAATCTAAATCTATTGATTAGCTTTGTTTCATGCGTTTGAGACAATTATTTCTACTCTTTATCTTAGTTATTGCAAGTAGTGTTGCTGCACAAAAAAATCTAGTTCAATTTTTAGCCAAACAAAAAGGGTCTTTTGAGTTACAGTTACTCAATAAAGAAACCAAATTGGTTCCTACCCCTATTGGCCTAACCTGTGCCGACTCTAGACACGACTATTTTGTAAATGATGGCAAGTTGTACCTCCAAATTAATGGTACGGGTAAATTATTTACAATGGATAGCTCGCTAGCGTTAACTAGATTAGACAATACCTGCTACGAAGGCTATAATTACGGATCCTATTCTTACATCCGAAACAATAAAATTTACAATTTGGGCGGCTGGGGCTTTTGGCAGTTTAATAGTGGCCTTAGGTATTTTGATACCACATCCAAAGAGTGGTTTAGGGAACCGATTAATAAAGAAGTGCAACTTGCTAAGCATATGAATGCACTTGTCTATCCAGACTACGCAAATGATCTTATGTATGTGGTGTATCAATCTTACCCTAACTCTTATGTTAAAAACACCAGCGATGTGAAAAATGATACCATTTACATGCAGTGTTTAAATTTAAAAACCAACGATTGGTGGAACGCTCCTAAAATTTTGAATGACAAAATATTTTTGGAATCAGTTTTAAATACCAACGCAATGGTTTTTCCAGGCCTCGGTATATTAACAGAATCATACAACCATTTGTACTTAATAAACCCAGCTACACAAAAACTATACGAAATAGAAAATGAAGTTGGCGGTACCATTATGAATTATGTTGCTAGTAAAAATGGCTTGTATTTTTACAAAGACGAAAAACTACATATTTATAATCCACAGCTTGACTCGCTCGTGAGCCTTCCACTTTCTATGTCAAAATTTTCGGAAGTAGCAAAGCCACTCTATAAAACGATAACACCCAGCTTTAGTGAAAAAATTGACATTACTAAACTACTTTTCAGTAGTGCTATCGTATTATTATTTGTAATCATTGTAGTCCTGTTTTTCAAAAACAAACACTTACATAAAATGCAGCAAACCGTTGCTGCGTCTGGATTACACAAGAAATCATTTGAAGTAAATAAGCAGCTAGAATTTTCAGATAATTTAACCGAAACAGAAAAATCGGTACTAGATATTTTGTATGAATATTCCAAACAAGGAGCACCCACTTCGATAGATCAAATTAATAGAGCACTTGGCGTTAAAAACAAAGAAGTGACTATCCAAAATAAATTACGATCAGATACACTTCAAATGATCAATAAAAAATTTATGGTATTTGCGTCTACAAATGATACACTGGTAGAACGTGAAAAAACGGAATTGGATAAAAGGGTATACCAATACAAACTTAATGAGCGCTACCTAAATAAAATTAAATAGGTATCTCTTACGTAAATAAATAGCTTAGAAAAAGGAATTAACCTTCTGCTTCTTCCTCTTCTTCTTCTTTGAAGAGTGGATTTCTGCGAGATGGGATCACCATTTGTTCATCATCACTTAAGAATACCCAGAAGTTGTTTAATTCAAAAATGTCGCCACTGGTTTTGCTATCACCATCAGCACTTCTGCGCTCGTAGGTACCTAGTAATTCACCATTGTGTCGTAATTGATTTAATTTTTCTTCGTGTGCTAATTCTTTAAAGCTTTCGATCGTCATCATCTAGATTGATTTTGTGCAAATATATATTACTCCTTCTTATTGGCCATATAGTATTACCGCCGAACTTCCGGCTAATGTAAAATTATTACCCATTTTAGAAGATCCATTACTGCTAAGCCCAACTTTCCATGTTCCTTTTGGTAGCGTAAGGGTTTGCGGGGTTTGAGATCCGTTATACGCTATCCATATTTTTTTCCAATTATCACCTACTGCCGCTCCGTTAATGGTATAAGCAATGATTCCGGTAGGCAGGTTGTTTTCAAAATTTATGTTCGTAGCAATTTGCTGTGCAGTTTGCATTCTAAATGCCGGATGCGCACGTCTTATTTGAACCAAGCTTTTTATGAATTGATAGCTGGCGATGTTTTTAGTTTTTAAATCCCAATCAATACCATTCACGATGTCTCCTTTATCAAAAGAATTTTCTACTCCATTTTTTGTTCTTAAAAATTCGGTCCCTGCATGTAAAAAACTTGCACCTTGTGCAGTTAGCACTATGGCATAAGCTAGTTCATGCATTTTAGTGCGCTCTGCAGCAGAAGCACTTTTAAAAGAGAGTTCTATTTTATCCCATAAAATATTATTGTCGTGACAATCTGCATAATTGATAAGGCCTGCAGGGCCCGATGTATATGGTTCTTTGGAGTAATTGACTTTACTATAATTTATTTGTGGATGCTTACCAGCAGCAACAACGCCAAATTTTACCGACTCGCTATTTGAAGTATTGCCAGTTGCAAAACCTCTATCATCAATATTAAAAACGCTTCCTTTAATACCATCTCGCATGTCATCACTAAATACTGCAATGCCATTTAATTGAGCCGCATTTTTTTTAAGAGCTCTTTTATCTTCAGGAAGTGGTGAACTGCTAGAGGTCCAACCTTCACCATATAAAACAATGGAAGGTTTAATCTTATGCAGTGTATCGGAAATCATATTCATGGTTTGGATATCATGAATACCCATTAAATCAAAACGAAACCCATCAATATGGTATTCGTTTACCCAGTAAACCACGCTTTCAATCATAAACTTCTGAAACATGGCCTTTTCACTGGCCGTTTCATTACCACAACTACTAGCATCAGAAAAACTACCGTCAGCTCTTTTCCGATAGTAGTAATCAGGAACCAGTATGTTAAAATTTGAGTTTTTAGTTAAGGCTGTATGATTGTAAACCACATCCATAATAATGCGTAACCCATTACTATGCATCGTTTTAATGAGTTCCTTTAACTCTCTAATACGTACTTTACCATCTGACGGGTTAGTGCTGTAAGAACCCTCCGGAATATTATAATTGACAGGATCGTATCCCCAGTTGTACTGCACCGCAGACTTTGTTTCATCCACAGAATTATAATCGTAAAAAGGTAAGAGATGAATATGCGTTACACCAAGTTCTTTGATGTGTGAAAGACCAGTAAGTTGTCCAGTATTATTTTTTGTTCCTAGCTCTGCTAACCCTAAAAATTTACCTTTATTTTTTATGCCACTACTTGCATGAATACTAGCGTCTCTTACGTGTAGTTCATAAATAAGAGCGTCGGTTTGTTTATTAGCAACAGAAAAATTAGGCGATTTATCTTTATCCCATCCAACTGGATTGGTTTCTTTTAAATCTATCACTTGTGCTCTTAAACCATTGGTACCACAAGCTTTTGCGTATGGGTCTACCACTTCTTCACTCCATGTATTTCCAATATTTACCTGAAATGTGTAATAGCTATTTTTAAGATTTTCTGGAACAGTAATTTGCCAAACACCATTAACTCCCTTATTCATCGTAATGGACCTAACGGCAGTTCCACCCAAATCAGATTTGTAGATATTTAATTTAGCAGCAGTTGCAGTTGGCGCCCAAATTTTAAATGTAGCAGCCGTTGGCGTATAGGTTAAACCTAAATCTTTACCCGTATAAACTGGATAATCTATTTTGCTTTCCTGTGCTGAAAGTCCATTAAGCGACGCAAACAAAACTACAAATGCGATGATGTTTTTCATAAATGCTCAATTAAGATTGCTAATATACGCCCTTAGATAAAATTATTTTTCATCAAATCTTAATTATCTTGCTGTTTTACATACCATGCTTTCAAAGAATAAAAAAATAGACGTTATAGATAAGTTGCTGTCGCTTTGCTACGCACACAATAAAGACGCGCTATTTATTATGAGTTTGATGCATCAATACGAAGAGCGTGGAAGTTTAAGTAAAAAGCAGCTGGAAGGATTATTACTAAAAGCTCAAAAAATTAAGGAGATACCCGCTCACCAAATAGCAGCCGTAGAAGCTATTGTGTTAAAAATGCCAACTAGGGACAAAACACCGGTTCAAAAAACAGCCCCAGCTATAAACGAAGCCCAGGCCCAAATAAGCACGGCGCTTGCTCAAACGGATCAAATATTAGCGCTCTATCCAGCCCATAAACAAGTGCTCCTGCTTAAGTCTAAACTTAGCAGCCATCAGCCATTAACGCCGCAAGAACAGTCCGATTTAACCAAATTTGTAAAGATTTTAGTTAAAAAATAATCCTATGTGACATCCGTCACGTTTGCTCTCATCAATTGTGCTGATTTTTGCAGTATCAAAATTATTTAAAACTAAAATTGTATAACATGTTTGCGTTCATTAAAAAATTATTTGGCCCACCCACTAACTATAATGCATTGATTGAAAAAGGTGCAGTTATTGTTGACGTTCGTACTGCCGGTGAATATGCGAATGGACATATAAAAGGATCAAAAAATATACCTCTTGATGGTATTAATAGTCGAGTGGCTGAATTAAAAAAAGCCGGAAAGCCTGTCATTACGGTTTGTAGAAGTGGCGCTAGAAGTGGCATGGCTAAAGGCATATTAGCAAACGCAGGTATTGAAGTTTACAACGGCGGACCGTGGAATAGCTTACTACAAAAAATAAATTAGTATGAAAGCATTTATTAGAGAACAGTATCTAGTTATTATTGGTGTGCTTTTAGGTGCAATAGGCGGATATTTATACTGGAAAAATATTGGTTGTGCCTCAGGTACTTGTATGATTACCTCTAAGCCCTTTAATAGTGTGATTTATTTTGGATTATTGGGTGGTCTTGTATTTAGTATGTTTAAAAAAACGACATCTCATGTTAAGTGAATCTTTCGAAAAAATAATTTCTTCTGATAAGCCCGTCCTTATTGACTTTTATGCTACTTGGTGTGGTCCATGTAAAATGATGCCACCTATTTTAAAAGAGGTAAAAGATAAAATGGGCGAATCTATTTCTATCTATAAAGTGGATGTTGATGTGCATCAAAATATTGCCGCACACTTTTCTGTAAATAGTGTTCCTACGTTGGCGGTATTTAAAGATGGCAAATTATTATGGCGTGAGCCAGGTGTAAAGCCTGCCGCGCAACTTGTGCAAATTATCTCGAAATTATAGTTCCCATAGAGGCTGTATAATTAATCCTTTATAATTTATATGTTTTAGTAGTTTAGCGCTAGAAACTGTAAATTATAAATTATGACTGGGATTGATAGTGTTGTTTTAGAATCTGTAATTGTACATAAGGTTGGTAATCCAACACGTTCAGAGCAGTTGGTTTTATCTAACGAAGCGCTAAGCATCGAAGATCAATTTGTAACGGGTCTACTAACAAAGTATTTTTTAACTCCCTTTAATGAGGCCGAACAATATCAGTTTACGCATCTCAGTGATTTGTCGTTAAATGAGGTGTATACCTATGTACAAACTATTTTTAACGAGCCAGATACATTTGTAGAACAAAGTAAATTGTTGGCCAACTTTTTACATGCAAAGTCTACGCATGTAAAAGTGAAAGACGGTGAATTATACGTCGCAAAATTTACCAACCTCCCTTTTGGTACCGAATTTATTTCTGGTATTGGTCTATTTAAAAGTGAAACAAAAGAGACTTTCTTGCAACTTAAAACAAAGCAGGAGGGCTGGGGTATCAGCGCCGAAGACGGGATTGCGATCAATAAATTAGATAAAGGATGCCTCATTTACAATAAAGATGGTGCTGATGGTTATGTGGTTTGTATGGTAGACAATACCAATAAGCAGCAAGACACACAGTATTGGGTAAACGACTTTTTGCAAATTACTAGACGCGCCAATAGTTATCATTACACAGATGCAGCACTAGGTATGTGTAAATTATTTATCAGCAACGAATACCAAGATAAATTTGAAGTAACAAAAACGGATCAGGTAGACCTCTTGCACCGCAGCATGGAGTACTTTACTACCCATGAATCATTTACCATGCAAGACTTTGGTAAAGAAGTACTCCATCATCCCGAACTTATCGAAAGTTTTACGCAATATAAAAGCCAATACGAAGTAGCAAAGCAAGTTGTTATTGAAGATGAGTTTTCTATTCATGTAGCTGCTGTTAAAAAGCAGCAACGTTTTTTTAAAGCAGTGGTTAAACTCGACAAAAACTTTCATATTTATATTCATGGCCGAAAAGATTTAGTAGAAAAAGGCTATGACGAAAAATCAGGCAAACAATTTTATAAGCTTTATTTTGATGAAGAATCTTAATAAATAGTAACTTTAAGCAACACTTAAATGGTTCGTTATGACAAATAGCCGCAGAAACTTTATTAAAACTTCAGCTTTAGCAGCAGCCGGTGTAATGGTTGCTCCATCGGGTATTTTTGCTAGTGCACAGGCTAAAAACCTTATTGG
>JAGNTI010000156.1 GCA_017987615.1 Sediminibacterium sp.
CCTCTTGCACGTAATTCATTTTTTATATTCAGTAAATTTTCTGCTTCTTTTTTGCTGGGTGCTGTAATTCTAACAAGTTCTGCACCTGCTTCAATACATCTGATGGTTTGTTCCACAGTTGCTGCTGTGTCAAGCGTATCGGTGGTGGTCATGGTTTGCACACGTATAGGATGACCATTACCAATTTTGAGATGACCAATGGTCACTTCTCTAGTTTTAAGACGACTTGTTTGTGTTAAAGAATTACAGTATTGTTGCATCATAAGATTTTTACAGCAGGTTATCTTTTTCCCTCAAAAAAACCTTGCTCTTTTAATATGGCATTCAGTACAGAGAGTCTAGCATTTTTTAGGTCTACTGTGGCTGGTCCTTCGATTTGTAAAACAAAAAAGTAAGGGTGTTTGTTTTCTTCAATCCATCCTACTACCCATGCAATTCCTTGCCCATTTTTTTTATATCCAAGACCCGTTTTATAGCTTATAGCATATTGACTATTTGCTTTTTGAAGCATTACTTGTTTTACAATCTCTTGGGTGCGTTTTTGAAAAGGCAATTGACCAAAATATAATTTTTTCACAAGTCCAAGTTGTTCATCTGGCGTAACAAGTAAACTATTGTTGAGCCAAAAAGAATCGATGGCATTGCCTATTTTTTTATTGCCGTATTGCAAACTATCTAACCAGTGTTGCATGGTATCTTTTCCAATACTACGGGCAACTTCTCTAAAATATGGCACTAACGATTGTTTAAATGCTGTATCCATTCGGATAGGACCCATATTATCAATGGCGATTGTCATTTTTTCATCCACAATCCTACCCGTTTCAATTCCTACTAAAGCATTGACAATTTTAAAAGTAGATGCTGGTGTAAAACTTGAATCTTTAAATTGAGACAGGTTGTACATACTAAACTGCCCTGATGCATTGTTAAAAAGTGCAAAAGTTCCAGTTACACCAACGGCGTCAAAGTGCTTTTTAAACCCATTTTCTATCGTTACGTTATTAGGAGAACAAGCTTGCATGCTTACTGCAATTGCAACCAAGAAAACGGCAACACTATTAACACTATTCTTATAAAAATTCATGCAACTATTTTATTAAGGAAAACTATTCTTTTTCGATACTAATTAATTCTACATCAAATACAAGTAGTGACCCTGGTCCAATAGAAGGACTTGGAGAACTATCTCCATAGGCTAAGTCTGAAGGCACATATAATTTCCATTTGCTACCTACTGTCATAAGTTGTAAAGCTTCTTGCCAGCCTTTAATAACGCCATTTACAGGGAACACAACAGGTTCACCACGATCCATAGAACTATCAAAAATACTACCATCTAACAATGTGCCGTGGTAATGACATTTTACTTTATCTGTTAATTTTGGTTTGGTTGTATCTGTCCCAGCTTTAACTACTACATATTGTAGTCCTGAAGGGAGGCTAACAACGCCAGGTTTTTTTGCATTGGCAGCTAAAAATTCAACACCCGCTTTTTTAGCACCCGCCGATTTTTGTTCGTTTGCTTTTTGTACAAATTCACCAATACATTTATCCAACACAGTTTCTGGAAGTGCAGATGCCTTACCACTAAACACATCACCAATAGCGCGGTATAAATTAGGAAGGTTGATTGCATCAAAACCTTGTGCCTTTAAATTCTGACCAATACGAACACCAAGTGCATAACCAGCACTATCGGCACTATTTTTAAAAGTATTGACTGGCTTAACCGCAATTGTTGGCTTTGCTAATGTTTTTGTAGCAACTTTTGGAGCAGTTGCCGCTTTTTTAACCTGTGCATTGGCACCAAAAGAAGCAAGTAATAAAAAAATAAAAAGACGTTTCATGTATTGTTGTTTAAGTATCAAATGTAAATAAATTATTAGTCGTTTAGTAAAGCAGCTACTGCATTACTAGCAATAGCAAAATTAAAGCCAGCAAGCACTTCTTGCATCATTTTTTCAATTTTATCATTACACAAATTACCCATACTACCCTCGTGGGTGTGGTTTAGGTTGGTGCTATAACTAAAATTGCCATTTTCGATAGCCATACCCACTTGTTTATAGGCATCCCTAAATGGCACGCCTTGTAAAACGAGTTTGTTTACCTCTTCTACGCTAAACGCATATTTATACTTTTCGTCGAGAAGGATGGTTTCTTTTACCTGAATCGACTCAAACATCAATTGCGCCATTGCGAGACAGTCATGCAAGGTTTTAAAAGCAGGAAACAAATGCTCTTTCAGTAATTGTAAATCGCGGTGGTAACCAGAAGGTAAATTGGTAGTCATGAGCATTACTTCGTTGGGTAATGCTTTTATGCGGTTGCAATGTGAACGGATCAGTTCAAAAACATCCGGATTTTTCTTATGCGGCATGATGCTTGACCCGGTAGTAAGCTCTGCAGGGAAAGCTATAAAATCAAAATTTTGATTTAAATACAGGCAGGCATCCATGCTCATTTTTGCAAGTGTATCTGCAATATTTGCAAGTGCCATCGCTGTAATGCGCTCTGCTTTACCTCTTCCCATTTGCGCATATACCACATTGTAGTTTAAGTTTTCGAATCCAAGTAAAACCGTGGTTACACTTCTGCTGATAGGAAAAGAAGATCCATAACCAGCAGCTGAACCAAGTGGATTTTTATTGACTACTTTATATGCGCTTTGTAAAGTAATTAAATCATCTACCAAACTTTCGGCATAAGCGCCAAACCAGAGTCCAAATGAAGATGGCATAGCAAGTTGCAAATGCGTGTAGCCTGGTAGTAAATGATTTTTATATTTTTCACTTTGTGCTTGTAGTAATGTAAATAATGATTGCACACTACCTACAAGCTCCATGATTTCATGACGCAGGTATAATTTTAAATCCACTAATACTTGATCATTTCTACTTCTAGCGCTATGAATTTTTTTACCGGCATCGCCAAGCTGCTCCGTTAATAAGAGTTCTACATAAGAATGAATGTCTTCTACTCCCGCTGGCAATACAAAGCCTGGCGCTATTACCTGCTTGTAAATATTTTTTAATGCAGCATCAATTAGCTGGGCTTCTGAAGATTCTAATAAACCAACCTGAGCAAGCATACGTACATGTGCTAGTGAGCCAAGCACATCAAAAGGCGCGAGCATTGCATCAAACGCCGGATCGTTTCCAACCGTAAAATTTTCTACAGCTGCTGCTACGTTTGTATTTTTTTGCCAAAGTTTCATCGTTTCTATTTTTTATTCAGCTGTTACTTTTTAAGTACCACCTGATCTAACAGTTCAATATATTTTTGTATACCCGTTTCTATTTCTTCAACATAAACAAATTCATCTGAGCTATGACTTCTTGCAGATTCACCAGGACCCATTTTTAAAGCAGGAAATGAAACAAGGGCTTTATCAGAAGTGGTTGGTGACCCGTAAGGCTTACTACCAATAGCCATACCTGCTTTAACAAGCGGATGATCTAATGCAATCGCCGAAGATTTAAGACGCGTACTTCTTGGTGTTACAGTTACTGCTGGATTATTGATTTGCGATTGAATTTCTTCTAATATTTGCGCAAACGTATAACACTCATTCACACGCACGTCCACCACTAATGTACAACCCGGAGGTACAATATTATGCGCCTTGTTGGTAGTTTCTATAACAGTGACGGTTTGTTGTACCGGACCTAACAA
>JAGNTI010000157.1 GCA_017987615.1 Sediminibacterium sp.
GGTGGAATTCTTCAAAAACCATTTCCCATAGTGTCGGATCGATGGTTGGAAAAAAAGTATCGGCGTCAAGAGTCGTGTGCACACGAGTTACATCTATTTTATCGACTACGTCAAGCGCCTGTTGGTAGATTTCGCCTCCGCCAATCACAAAAGCTTCTTCGTTTTTCGGACATAATTCCATCGCTTTTTCCAAACTAGTCACCACAATACAGCCTTCAGGGGCTTGATAATTGGGTTTTCTGGTAATAATGATGTGCGTGCGATTGGGCAAAGGTTTTGGAAAACTCTCGAAGGTTTTGCGTCCCATAATGATATAATGCCCAGAAGTTAACGTTTTAAAACGCTTAAAGTCTTCAGGCAAATGCCACAGGAGTTGGTTGTCTTTTCCTAAAGCATTATTCTCGGCTGCGGCTGCGATTATAGTGAGCATAAATTATTATTTGAAGGGCTAAGATATGAAATTTGAATGAGAAATGGAGCAGGCATCTTTTTAAAGAGGCAGATTAAAATATATTATAATGTGCCCAAACTAATCTTTAGGGTTCTATTATTAATCATCGGAAATTTGTAATTTTTCTATTGCGATAGTAGTATTGCCTTCAGTTAAATGAATAAAATAGAGCCCATTTTGAAGGTTTTCCCTGGAAATTTTGATGTTGTGCCCTGAAATATGAGTTACTTGTTTTACAGTTTGTCCGTGAGTATTATAAATCGTTAAGATTGCATTATTGATGGGATAATTAGTTTGTAAAGTTGCGGAGTTACTCATAGGATTTGGATAAATCGAACCACTATTTTTGTTTGCATTTTCAGCACTACTTAAGTTTGTCTGTCCTGCTAGTATACATGTGTTTGGCGTGCTTTGGTAAGCATAATCTTTTAATGTAAAAGATGAAGATGTTTGGACTACATCTATCCGTGCCCAGCCATAATATGTATTTGATCCTACGATTAGTTTTAATGCTAAATATTTGTCGGTTTCACCCACCCAGTATCCTAAGTTAGTTCCCCAACCCAAAGTACCCGGGTGGTTTGCATCATACCAAGTAGCTGTTGATGGACAAATGGTGCTGGTTGCTGCCAATGCCCATGGTAAATAGTTGCCTCCCAAAATAGTGCCGGCATAGGCATTGCTGTTTTGTGGGTGACAAATGACTCCAATCGTGTCAGAACTTCCTCCGTAATGAAGAATAAAATCAATAATGGAGTCATTGTTTAGATCCAAAGCATAAGACGCATTGGGTGTTACGTCGGAGATATCAGTATGTATAATTTGTGCGCACAAATTGGTATTGAAAACATAAAAGAACAGCAAAGCGAACCATAATTTTGAGCTATACTTTACTGGGGATTTTATGTTCATGAATTAGCAATTAATTACCCTATAATATTACACCGCCACAGCGCCTTTAATATGTGGGTGTGGATCATACCCTTCTAACGTAAAATCGTCAAAGGTGAAATCAAAAATATTTGTAACGTTTGGATTTAACTTCATCGTTGGTAGCGGTCTACATTCGCGAGACAATTGTAAATTCACTTGTTCGATATGGTTGTTGTAAATATGTGCATCGCCAAAAGTATGTATGAAATCACCTACTTGTAAATTACACACCTGGGCAATCATCATCGTAAACAAGGCATACGAAGCAATGTTAAACGGCACACCTAAGAAAATATCGGCACTGCGCTGGTACAATTGGCAACTCAATTTACCATCGGCTACATAAAACTGAAAAAACGCATGACACGGCGGTAAAGCGGCTTTTCCATTCGCTACATTTTCAGCAAAGGAAACAGAAGTATTAGGCAATACACTTGGGTTCCAGGCCGAAACCAACATTCTTCGGCTGTTGGGATTGGTTTTTAGGGTTTCAATTAATTCGGTAATTTGGTCAATTTCTTCGCTGTTCCAGTTGCGCCATTGGTGGCCGTATACCGGACCCAAATCGCCATTGGCATCAGCCCATTCGTCCCAAATTTTCACCCCATTTTCTTGTAAATATTGGATATTGGTGTCGCCTTTTAAAAACCACAGCAATTCATAAATAATGGATTTTAAATGTAATTTTTTGGTCGTTACCATAGGAAAGCCTTCGCTCAAATCGAACCGCATTTGGTAACCAAAAACACTAAGCGTTCCGGTGCCTGTTCGGTCGCCTTTTTGATTGCCGTTTTCTAAAACGTGTTTTACTAAGTCGTGGTATTGCTTCATACTTATTATTGGTAATAGTTCATTGGTAATGGGTTATAGGTAATGGGTTATAGGTTATGGGTTATTGTGTGGCTAAATAATTTATGAAAGATGTGATTTTCTTTTCGATGGTTTGTAAAAGTATAATTTTATCTTCAATATTTTTTTCTGGAATTAAATCAACATCTGCACATAAAATTAATTGGGTTTCTAATTCATAACAAGAACCTAGACTAATTTCTAAGAATCTTGAAAAATCTTTATTTGATTTTTTTGCACAACCTTCTGCTATGTTTGAAGGAATAGAAATTACACTTCTTTTTATTTGAGAGGTTAATCCATATTTTTCTTCATCAGGCATTATTTTCAGTAAAAAATAAATTTCTTTAACTAGCCCTCTGGATAAATTCCAAATTTCTATATCTCTAAAATTTCTCATGTTTATTTTAATTATCAACTTTTACCAATTACCTATAACCCATGACCTTTTCCCATTTTAATGTTTAATCTCTTCTATTGCTTGAGGATCATGTTTGTGTTTGAATAGTATGGCAAAAGCTAGGGTAATTACTAAGGCGTAAATGGCAAAGGTAAGCCAAATGTTGTGCCAGTCTTTTCCTTCAGCGGTGGTGAAATATTTTTCGATAATATAACCGCTCGTAATACTTCCAAAAATGGCTCCAAATCCATTTGTCATCATCATGAACAAACCTTGTGCGGAAGAACGAATTTTAGAATCGGTTGAGGTTTCTACGAATAAAGAACCTGAAATATTAAAGAAGTCAAACGCCATTCCATAGACAATACACGATACAATAATCATCCATAAACCGTCGCCAGGGTTTCCATAAGCAAACAATCCAAAACGCAATACCCATGCCACCATACTAAATAACATCACTTGTTTGATGCCAAATCGTTTTAAGAAAAATGGAATGGCTAAAATGAATAAGGTTTCTGAAATTTGAGAAATGGACATAATCAAGGTTGAATATTTCACCACTAAAGAATCAGCATATTCGGGTAAGCGTTTAAAATCATCCAAATACACATCGCCATAGGCATTGGTCAACTGTAAAGCCGCTCCTAAAAACATACTGAACAAGAAAAACAACGCTAGTTTGTAATTGGCAAATAATTTAAACGAACTCAGTCCGATTAAATCAATGAACGATTTATTTTCTGCGGTTTTACCTTCTGGTGTACATTTTGGCAGTGTAAAAGAATAAATACCTAATGCAATAGCGGCAATGGCTGCAATGTAAAATTGGTTTTCGCTGGCTTTATTTCCGGTAAGATTGGTGATCCACATGGCAACAATAAATCCTACTGTTCCCCATACGCGAACTGGCGGAAAATCTTTAACAACGTCTAGACCTCCTTTTTTCAGGGCATTATAAGCCACAGAGTTGGAGAGGGCTATGGTAGGCATGTAGAAAATCATCGCTATTAAAATTACCCAAAAGAAATCTGCCGGATTAT
>JAGNTI010000158.1 GCA_017987615.1 Sediminibacterium sp.
TTTTACAGCGAAGACATGGTGCACCCAAATTACCATGCTACGGAGTATGTATGGGAAAAATTTTTACAGGCCTGCACCACACCCGAAACAAAAAACATTATCAAAGAAGTTGCTGCTATTAATTTAGCTGTAACGCACAAGCCTTTTTTTGTGCATTCAAATCAGCACCAACAATTTTTGCAAAAAACACAACAAAAAATAGAAGCGTTATCTGCGCAGTTTCCTTTTTTAGATTTTTCTAAACACCTAGCATTGTTAAAGGCGCAAATGCTTGCTTAAAGTCACTAGTGGATGTGTGACTAGTGGATCCGGTCTCCTCTAATTTCCATCGACTCCATCACTTCTTTTTCATAAGCCAGCCATTCACTCCAACGGCCCAGGGTTTTTTCTTTACCAAAGTATAAGGTGGCAAGGTCAATAAATAAAGTGTAATGCCCTGCTTCACTTTCCATAAAACGTCTATAAAATTTTTTCAAGTAGTCATCTGCAAGTCCTTCGCTAAGTCTTTTAAACCTTTCGCAACTTCTGGCTTCTACCAGTGCCATCATCAGTAATTGATCTAATAGGCGGGTAGGTTCATCACCCCCTTTTTTTTGAAACGCAATGAGTGCGTTAACGTATAAATCTTTACGCTGTTTGCCTAATTGTAATCCACGTTTATGCAACTCCTGTAATACCAGTCTAAAATGGCCCCATTCTTCGGTAACAATGGGGGCTAGTTCTTTTACAAGTTCTACCCGGTCCGAATAGCGCTGAATATAAGAGATGCAGGTAAGTGCGGCTTTTTGCTCGCAATAGGCATGGTCCGTTAAAATCGCTTCAATGCTAATGGCTGCAAGGTCTACCCAGCGAGGATCGGTGGGCAGTTGAAGCCCTAATATGTTTTTAGTGTCTGTAGACAATTCCATATGCAAATATCCGGCTTGGCTTTGAATTATAAAAACCTTTATTACCTCAAAAAAAATCTTAATTTCAGTGCTCAATCGATTGATATGCGTATAGTCCCATTTATTATTTCTGCCGCCCTTACTACGGGGCTAGTGGCGGTGCTTAATACCCCTTTGTCTGTGGGTAAAACCAAAACGCCAAGGCTTGGTTATTTCTTATCGCCTCAACAAGGTTTTTGGCAAAACGCCGAACCGGAAAATAAATCCTTTGATGCAAATATCGTAGTGGATGGTTTGCAGGATAAAGTGGAAGTGCTAATGGATGAAAGACTTGTGCCGCATATTTATGCAAACAATGACAACGATGCATATTACACACAAGGCTTTTTGCATGCAAAATTTAGACTCTGGCAAATGGAGTTTCAAACCTATGTTGCAGCCGGCAGGTTAAGTGAAATTGTTGGGCCAGACCGTATTGCTACCGATCGTTTTTTTAGAAGACTAGGCATGTTGGAAGGCGCAGAAGCCACCATGAAAAAAATGGCCAACAATCCAGCCTTGCAAGCAGCCGTTACGTCTTATGCAAATGGTGTAAATGCATATATCAAATCTTTACAGCCTTCTCAAATTCCATTTGAATATAAATTACTCGATTATAAACCTGAAGCATGGACGCCTATTAAAACCTATTTGTTTTTAATGTTCATGTCTTATGATTTAACAGGCCGTGGAACCACCACAGATCTTCAAATGACCAATTCAAAAAATTATTTTGGCTACGAAGATTTTAATAAATTATATACCAACGTGCAGGATTCTTTGGATCCAATTATTCCTAAAGGAACGTTGTATGAAAAAGCTTCTGTGGCTGCCTTAGCGCCGGCTTCTTTAGACTCTTTGTATTTTGCAAAAACAAGTTCTGTAGCGCCTAATGCGCCAGAAGCACCAAATAAAAACAATGGTTCTAACAACTGGGCTATTGCTGGAACAAAAACTAAAAGTGGTAAACCTATTTTAGCAAGTGATCCGCACCTTGGTTTAAATTTACCATCACTTTGGTATGAAGTGCAAATTACAACGCCAACACATAGTACCTATGGTGCTAGTTTTCCTGGATCACCAGCCGTTATTATTGGCTTTAACGATAGCATTGCTTGGGGTGTTACCAATGCGGGTAGAGATGTGTTAGACTATTACGACATCAAGTTTAAGGATACTACCATGGAAGAGTATTGGTTTAATGGTGCTTGGCAAAAATCTGTGATTAAAGAAGAGCGCATTAAAATAAAAGGGCAACCAGATTCAATAGATAGAGTTGCAATTACGGCACTAGGTCCAGTCATGTATGACAAAAGTTATAATGCCAATGGTTCTGATGGAAAATACCTTGCAGTAAGATGGACGGCTCAAGACGGTAGCAGCGGACTTCAAACATTTTATGAACTAAACAGGGCTAAAAATTTTGATGATTATATGAGTGCTATTGATCACTGGACTTGTCCTGGTCAAAACTTTGCATTCGCAAGTGTAAGTGGCGACATCGCTATTAAGCAACAAGGCGCTTTTGTTGCCAGATGGAATAGGCAAGGAGATTTTATTATGCCAGGGCAGGATAGTAGTTATTTATGGCAAGGCATGATTCCTTCTTCCGAAAATCCTATGATGAAAAATCCGGAGCGTGGTTTTGTAAGTAGCGCCAACCAAATGTCTACCGATAGCACCTACCCGTATTATTTAGGAGCAGCCAATGCATTTCCTTTATACCGTGGCATTATCATCAATAAAAAGTTGAATGCCATGTTTGGTGTTACGCCATTAGATGTACAGGCGCTTCAAACCAATAACGATAATATTTTTGCGGAGATGGCTAGGCCTGCGATCTTTAAATTTTTAAATGAGTCAAGTTTAAATGCCGAAGAAAAAAAATATGTGGGTTATCTGCGTAATTGGAATTTGCGCAATGACGTTGATGAAAAAGGAGCGTCGGTATTTAGAGCAATATGGGATAGTTTAGAAGTAGCCGTTTGGGCAGATGAATTTAAAAATGCTGCACTGCCTTTACAATGGCCTGATGAATCTACACTGCTTGAGCAAATACTAAAAGATTCTGTTATTCTTTTTGAGGACAATATTACAACACCAAATGTAAGAGAGACAATGGTTGATGCGGTAACCGCGGCCATTAAAAAAGCCACGCCGCAATTAGCGCAAATGGAAAAGGATGGTACGCTTGCATGGGGTGCTTATAAAGATACGCGCGTTAATCACCTACTAAAAATACCATCACTGAGCAGACTTCATTTACCAATAGGAGGTGGCGTACATATTATTAATGCGACCTCCGGAAACCATGGTCCAAGTTGGCGCATGGTAGTGCACCTAATTGATGGAATTGAAGCCTATGGTGTTTATCCGGGTGGTCAAAATGGAAATCCTGGTAGTAAATATTATGACAGCTTTATTGATAGTTGGGCTGCTGGTAAATATTACCGCCTCTTGTTTTTATCTAAAGAAGCGGCTAAACAAAATAGCCAATTCAAATGGCGTTTAACTTTTACAAACTCTTAATTTAATTTTTATGAAATTTATAGTGGCAATTTTTTTACACGCTTTTTTAGCTTTTGCTGTTGGGTTATACAGTCAGTTTCCTTGGTGGCTTTTTGTGGGCACATCTGGCATTGTGGCTTTTTTTATTATGGATTCCCCAGCAAAAAGTTTTTTTGCAGGATTTTTAGGTGTAGGTGCTTTGTGGGCGGGATTAGCTACTGGCAAAGACTTAGCCAATGC
>JAGNTI010000025.1 GCA_017987615.1 Sediminibacterium sp.
TGGATGAAACACTGGTAGTGTGGGGTTCTGAATTTGGCAGAACGCCAATGCAAGAAAATAGAGATGGTAAAACCATGCCATTTAAAGGTCGCGATCACCATGGCGAAGCCTTTTCGATGTGGATGGCGGGCGGTGGCATTAAAGGTGGAACTACCTATGGCGAAACAGATGAAATTGGCTACAATATTGTAAGCGGTAAAGTAGAAACATTTGATGTGCAGGCTACTATTTTAAATCAGTTAGGTTTTGACCACGAAAAATTTACGTACGAATCTCAAGGTCGAAACTTTAGACTAACAGATTTAAGTGGCAAAGTTATTCATGATATTATAGCTTAAAAATGATACAAATGATTAGTGCTGGTATTGGAAGGTTACACCCTGTTTTTGTTCACTTGCCTATTGGCATTTTATTCTTTGCTGCCTTATTATTTTTTGCATCAAAAAAAGAAAGGTTTGTAAATATGTCTTTGGCGGTAGCGCCCGCACTGGCCATTGGTTCGTTTTTTTCGGTCCTATCTTGCATAACCGGTTATTTACTTTCTATTTCGGATGCGTATAACGAGGATATTATTTTTAAGCACCAGTGGCTGGGTATTGCAACGGCCGTTACAAGTGTTGTATGTTATTTTGTTTACCAAAAAAAGAGGGCAATATTTGGCATATTCATTACGCTTTTAACTACACTTATTATGGTTACCGGACATTACGGTGGTAGCCTTACGCATGGAGCGGATTATTTAACGGCTTCCTTTAATAACAGTACAAGTGATACTAAAAAAGTAATAGCCAATATAGATGAAGCGGTTGTATACACAGATATTATTAAGCCCATCCTCGCAACAAAATGTTATAGTTGTCATGGCGAAAGCAAACAAAAAGGAAAATTAAGACTCGATCTTCCCAATTATATTTTACAAGGCGGCGAAGAAGGAAAAGTATTAACCCCTTACCAGCCTGGTAGCAGTGAAATCATAAACCGCTTATTACTGCCCACCTCTAACGAAGAACATATGCCACCCAAAGAAAAACCACAGCTTACAAAAGATGAGGTTGCTTTACTACACTGGTGGATAGAGTCGGGCGCTAATTTTACAGCGGCAGTAAAAAACACAAAACAAACAGCCGCTATTAAAGGACTCTTGGCATCATTTTCAAATGGCGCAGGCGGCAGTGACGATGGCGCAAACGCCTCTTCAGGAGCAAGCATCCTCCCAACTAAAAATGTAAGCCCAATATCTGCAGATCTATTGGCGCAGTTAAACAAAGAAGGCATTGTAGTGGTGCCCGTTGTAAACGGATCTAATTATGTGCGCGCCAATTTAATTGGTGTCGAAAATGTAAGTGCGCAAACCTTTCAACTATTAGCTAAAATATCAGATCAACTATTACAATTAAACGCATCCTTTACAGCTGTTAAAGACGAACATTTATTGGCATTAACTAATTGCAAACAGCTCAAACAACTTGAATTAAACGGCACTGCAATAACCAATAAAGGACTTGCATCACTTACTGCATTAGAAAATTTAGAAAATTTAAGCATCACGCAAACAAAAGTTACCGCTGATGGAATTGGCAATGTAAGCGCGCTAAAAAAATTAAAAAAAGTATACCTCTATGGTACTAGTTATACAAATGCAGCTGTTGCAGCGTTAAAACAAAAAATGCCAGGGTTACTAATAGATACGGGAGGATATAAATTACCGATTTTAGCAACAGACACTACAGAAGCTAAAGCACCAGAGGTAAAAACCAATTAACTGAAAATAAATTTCGGTATTAAGCTTAATACTTGCCGTTTATTACCCTGTAATCATGCGCACATATAAATCCTCTACCTTTTTACGTGCCCAAGGGGTTTTGCGCAAAAACTTAAGGCTCGATTGAATGCTAGGGTTGGAATTAAAACAATTGATTGGGATATGCTGCCCCAAATCTTCCCATCCAAAATAAGCAACCAGTTCAGTTACTATTTTTTCGAGGGTTTTACCGTGTAAGGGGTCATTTGACACTTGTTGCATATGCAATATTAAGTAATTTGCTGCCATGACAGCGCACCGATACTTTGTAGTTCATAAACCAGTAAACATGGTTTCTCAATTTATCAGCTCTCATGAAGTTAATTTACTAGGCAGTTTAAATTTTGATTTTCCCGAGGGCACCCATGCCATTGGCAGGTTAGACAATCATTCAGAAGGCCTGTTATTATTAACCACCAATAAAAAAGTGACCAAGCTTTTATTTCAAGGCCATAAGCCGCATACCAGAACCTACCTAGTTCAAGTTAAAAATAAAATTACCCCTGCCACGGCAGAAGCACTAGCTAATGGCATCCAAATTAGTGCGCCGGGTGGAAGCGCTTATCTAACCAGCCCATGCACCGTTAACATTGTCGAGGATCCGGCAGTGTATAGTCATTTGTTTGAAGCTTCTTTACTTACGCCAGCAATACCCCTGCATCAAAATGTAGTAACCAGTTGGGTGCTCATTACTTTAACCGAAGGAAAATTTCATCAGGTGCGCAAAATGGTGGCAGCCGTGCATCACCGTTGCATCAGACTTATTAGAGTAGCTATCGAAAATATATATTTAGGAAATTTACCTGCAGGTGGCGTACAAGAAATACAGGAAGATGATTTTTTTAAACTGCTAGACCTTTAAGCCTCTTTTTTATAAAAAAGGTGCATCAGAATAATATGCGGAAGGCTTACACAAGCCAAGAAAACAAAAAAAGTAGCAGCGTAGGATTGCACTAGTTGTTCATTTGCATTTTGCAGGTATAAAAAGATTGCAAAAATAAAGAGTGCTCCCATGTTAAAAGGCAAAGACTGTAGGTACAGTTTTTTTGTAGGCGTTTTGAGTTTAGTAGCGATATGCCCCCAAGCATTTATACTATGCGAACCAACAAAGTACAATCCAAAAGCAAGCATCAGTGGCATTTGCATACCAAGTACAAGTATCGCCATTAAATACACGCAGGTTTTTTTAGATATCCACCAGATTGGGAGTATTGAAAAATACGAAACTGCAAGTACTGCATTTTTATACGCGTAAAGGTCTACCCTTTCTAAAAAACTTGAAACGCCGTGTATGCTATTAAGCACCAAAATGGATGTTTCAAGATGCGAAAAAATAATAAATAGTAAAATAGACAGGCCTATTATAAACGCATACAGCTTTTGCGCTCCCGAATCAAGTGAAACACGCATTTCTACCATTTCTGATTCACCAAAATGATACGCCGAATAAGCTATAAATAAGAGTAATGAAAATATTGGAAACCACTGCCAGAGTGCAAAATAAGCTGCTATTATACATACATATTGTACCACAAACCTGACAAGATTAAACTTGTTAGACTGCACCAATAAATGATCTACGGCGCCATGCGGAAGTCCAACTGCCAATAGTCCTGCAATTAAACCCGTGTATCCAAATTGACTAGCCACTGCTGGACTCATCCACTCTAGTAAAAAATACAAAGCCATGAATCCAACTGTAAACAAGTACCCTTTTTTAAAATAGCTCGTAAAGTAAATGCCACAGGCTCTTAAAAATGGAAGGATTGGTAGTGAAGCAAAAATTTTTATTTCAGCGGACACCGTAGACTTCTCTTCTAAAAAAGAAAAAATAGCCTGAATAGAATTTTTTTGAAACAGCGCCGTAAATATTTTTTTACCTACAAACGGCCATCTAATTAAAATAATTAAAAGAAGGTGATCATAAAACAAAAAACGATTTTTGGATGATTCTGTTTTTGCGGAATTTTCAAAAGCCGCTGCAAATTCATACATCTTTTTAAAACCATACCCTGTGGTAGGCTTAATTAAATTAGCACGGGCACCCATATTAATAATTCGTTCATCAGTAGACGCTGGGTGTTTTAATACCGTCATGGGAATGCAGCCTTCTTCTTCGGCGATAATTTCATAATCGCCAAACTTAGTGCTAATTTTATCATCCAATATTTTTTTTGCGTAGTCAACATCAATAGTGTCTACGCCAAATCTAGTAAGCTCTACCAAACACTCATTTGGGGCATAGGGTAAGTTGTAAACAAACTGCGTATAGTTAGACTGATCCACATCAAAATTCATCATTTGAAATGTGTCCGTATTTAATACCGCATCTTTTAAGCGGATATGGTATCCGAAAAATGATTGAAGTAAATAAGACTTGTTGTTAGCCTCTGTAGTAAATTGTGGCGGCCTGCTATCAAAAACAATAGCTCCCTTTATAACCTTGCTGTCAAAAGCAATGTCAATATGATCTAACTGTGAGGTTACTGCATCCACTTGTGCTTCAAACACATCAATAGGTTGTGATGCGATTGTATCTATTACTAAATTATAAAAGTCGATGCTTTTTATACAGTAGTATGGTTGATCCTGGATGGATTGAACCTTTGTTGCATTTGTTTGAACAAACTGATACTGATAACTAATGATAGAGGAAAGATCTTTAACGATAGACGCATCCGGTGTAGACCAAAAACAATAGGTTTTATCGTTGGTATTTTTTTGTGCCTTTTCAATAACAGCAATGCGCTTTGTTTGGTGGAATCCTCTTTTAATGAACTCTAATAACATAAGTCCATTGGAAGCACCCATTCCAATAAAAACATAATCATACTGGATGACGCTGGTATTGGCATTATAATTTTGGTCTGAAAACATGCAAGCAAAAAAACGGTAACGTTCAAAAAATAAAAGGCGAGGTGTGCAATAAATACATACCTCGCCTTTTTAAAAACTATTGAAAGAATTAATCTTGAGATCTGCTTAATGAATAGATCACTAAACCAAATCCAATCTTGTTGATTGCATCTGCAACGTTGTAAACGATATCCATGTAGTGAGAAGCTAAAGCTGCATCAGCTACTAATTGAATACCAAATAATCCACCTGGAGTTCCTAGGATGTAACCTAAAGGATAGATAGCCCATCCAACAAGTACGAACCAAGCAAGTGTTTTTGTTGCTTTTGCAACTTGTGCACCAGCAGTTTGAGCAAGTTGAGAAACTTCGCCAAACCATACTAAGTAAACAATGTAGAAATAAGCAGCACCAGAGATTACTCCCCAGATTACACTACTTCCTCTGTAAATTGTTTCACCAAAGTAACCAGTTACAAGCATTACTAAAGAAGCGAAAATCAACTTCCATAATAAACCTTGTTTTGCACCAGCCTTTTTTGTGATTAAGTAAAACTCAACGCACATAAGAGGTACAGTTAAGATCCAGTCTACGTATCTGAAGAAGGTAGGTGAATCACCAGTTGCTAGATTGTATCCTCTCATGTAGTAGTAGTGTACTGCTGCGATGAAAGTAATCAAACCAGAAACTAGAACAGAAGTTCTCCATTTTGTTGGAGTTGAATTCAACTCAAAAAAGAAGAATACAGATGCGGCCATCATGGCCATTGTTCCGATAAAAAACGTAAACGCTACGTAATTGTCGGAGGCGATTTTTAGGTGTTCCATAGGGCAAATGAATTTGTTTAGAGTAATTTAACAAGTATTTTGTTTAAATGTTGCATTGAAAACATACACAGTAGTGCGGAATTACCCAGTTTTGTTAAATATGAACTACACAATGCTAAACAAAACTGATGTAATAACATGAATAACAGCCTTATAGGAAACTTAAAGTAATATGAAAAAAAAGAATAAAAGTTTATAATTTGTGAATTGGATAAAAATTAATAGAAAACAAGTAACACTAAAGCATTAAATAGCTATCAATCAGCATTTTAACAAAATGATCTTTCTTGAAATTAATAGGTATAGGGTAAAATTGAACTAAAAATGAAAAACGAAATAGACAACTATATAGAAGGCTTTCCGCCAGTTGTACAAAAACAATTGAAAGAAATAAGAGCCATTATTAAATCAGCAGCCCCTGAAGCACAGGAACTTATCAGTTATTGCATGCCCGCCTATAAGCTAAATGGCGTGCTTATTTATTTTGCAGGCTACAAAGGACATATTGGATTTTACCCAACCCCTTCTGGTATCAAACAATTTTTACCAAAAATTCAGGCATACAAGCATTCCAAGGGTGCAGTTCAATTTCCAATTGATCAACCATTACCAAAAAAACTCATCAAAGAGATAGTATTGTTTAGGATTAAAGAAAACAACCGCAAGTTTATTTAAACATACTAGGATGCATTTCATCCCAACCAGTTGCATCTTGATACGCTTTTGCAATTCTTAAAATACTTGCTTCGTCATAAAGCTTTCCAACAAAGCTGATGCCTACCGGTAAATTGTTTCGCTTATCAAATCCTACAGGCACACATACCACAGGGTTTCCAGTTAAGTTAGTTATGGCTGATTGATTACCATCTCCTCGGGATGGACAAATAATAGCATCGAATGGTGCAATCGCTTCATTAACATTTTTCATGAGTAAAAAGCGGTGGCGCTGCGCGTTTACATATTCTACAGCTGGTACAAAACGAGCTGTTCTAAACTGATTGGGCCAATCATTTTTTGTTTGACGCGTAAGAACATCATCTTGGTTAGAACGGGTAAGATCATCAAATTGTGCAGCACACTCTACTCCAATAACAACGTCCATAATATTAAATGTATACACGCCGCTATCCGGAAAATTTACTGGAATTAAAGTAGCGCCCATTTTTTCAAACGCTTTTAAAGCGGCCCATTCTGCTCTTGTTGTGTCTTTAATTTTATCAAAATAATTTTTTGCGTAAGCTATACGGTAATTTTTAATTGGCTTTACCGCGTCATAATTAAAAGGCATATTTACCGCAGACAAATCTTTTCCATCAGTGCCATGCAAATAATTAAACACAACCGCTGCGTCTGCAGCTGATCTACAAATAGGGCCAACTTTATCCAAACTATAACTTAAAGCCATAGCACCTGACCTGCTTATCGTTCCAAATGTGGGCCTTAATCCAGTAGCACCACAGGTTGTAGAAGGCGAAACAATACTGCCCCAGGTTTCGGTACCAATTGCAAAAGGCACGAGACCTGCAACCGTTGCAGACGTTGATCCTGCAGATGAACCAGAAGACCCATATTTTAAATTCCACGGATTTTTAGTGCGCCCTCCATACCAGTAATCACCCATAGCAAGCGCACCGAGTGTAAATTTTGCCACAAGCACTGCGCCTGCTTCTTTTAGTTTTGTATACACGTAAGCATCTTCGTCTATCATTTGATTTTTATAAGGCTCGGCGCCCCAGGTTGTTTTGGTACCCTTTACTGCAAATAAATCTTTAAGACCATAAGGGATGCCATGAAGGAGTCCACGATATTTTCCTGCAGCAATTTCAGCGTCTGCTTGTTTAGCCTGGTCAAGTGCGAGGTCTTCAGTTAAGCTAATTAAACACTGTAAAGTATCGCCATATTTTTTGATGCGCTCAATAAAAAAAGAGGTAAGCGCCACTGATGTTATTTTATTATTTTTTACTAGATAGGCTAATTGTTCGATCGAATAAAATGCAAGATCATTTTTATTTACAGGAAGAGTAGCTGCAATTGAAGGACCCCATTTAACCGGCTGCTGCACTGTATTAAACTTCATGCCAGGCACAACGGGTGTTTGCCACATGCTTAGCGGCGTCGCATTATTTAAAGTAAGCTTGTGCATACTTTTATAATTGTATAAATTATCTTTTACATCGGAGTAAAGCGTATCAATTTCTTTTTGACTAAAAGTCAAATCAAAAACCTTTGCTACACTATTTAAATCAGACTTACTAATTGTGCTGTCTTGTGCTGTTGACACAATAGATAACAACAATAAAACAATAGGTAAAACTTTTTTCATACATTATATATTAATACTTTTTAAATGTTGATTTAGCATCATAAAGCAAAGCCATTCTTGTCTGGGTAAATGAAACGGCCCTTTAAATAAATTACCTTTTGCTGTTTGGGCGAGTGTTCCGTCACGGTGTAAATAGCCAAACCATTCGCCATGTTCTTTATCATGAAATTTACTGTATGCATAATCATGTACTTGTTTGTGCATTTCTGCGTAGCGTTCTTCTCCGGTTAATAAATAAGCCATGAGCGTGGCAATAATGGTTTCATTGTGTGGCCACCAAAATTTCATATCCTGCCAATACTCTTGTACCGGCTTATTATACACATCTCTAAAATATAAAAGACCGCCATGTTTTTCATCCCAACCTCGCTTCCACATGTAATCAATCATTTTACAACCAAGCGCAATTAACCTCGGGTCATTGTTACGATACTTGGCTTCCTCTAAAATAAACCAACCACCTTCTATCGCATGACCAGGATTTAAGGTTCTGCCATCAATATGATCAATGATAGAACCATCAGGTGCCACTTGTTCCATTACACACTCAATATCATCTTTAACAAAATACTTTTCGATGGTATCAATCCATCCATCAATAAGGTCATCGCAACGAGGATCACCAATGGTATCACGGAGTTGCTGAGCGGTGTTCATCAATATCATAGGCACACCAATACCAATACTAGGTCTTTCCCCAGAAAATTTAGGTGGCAAAATACCGGGCGTTGTAGCATAGTCGAGGCATTTTGTAAATATCTTTCGTGCATTATTAGCTGCTTCTTCATCGCCACTGGCTTTTGCATAAGCAGCAGCCGCAATCACATAAAAGGTTTCAGAAAAAAAGTAACGACGCTTTCTAATCGGCGTTCCATCTCGCATTACATGAAAAAACATTTGACCATCTGTGTCAAAACAATGCTTGTTTAAAAAATCGTACCCAAGTTTTGCACCATCCAACCACTCTTGTTTTTTTTCGATGGTATTGTATAATGTAGATAATGTCCAAACAGCCCTTCCCTGAATCCAAACGGCTTTATCATCGTCAATTAAAGATCCATCTGCGTCACGCATAAATAAAAACCCTCCATGCTCCTGATCGTAAGATCTTGGAAACCAAAATGGAATGGTATCTTCTAGTAATTGATGCTTATAAAATGTAGCGAGTGCTTCAAGTTGTTCTTGAGTATACATCATACAATATAAATTTAAGCCGCGGCTTGTTTAGGTTTTAAAAATGCCAACTGTACGGCAATAACAGCCGCTACAATAATAGCAAGTGCTGCAAAGTCTCTATTTAAATTGCCCGCATCGGTGGACTTTCCTAAATAATCTGTAATAACAGCGCCAGCAAAAATGCCGGCCGTATTTAAAAAGCCGTACGCCGTTGCCCTACTATTAGCTGGTACAAATTGACATAAAATAGGCATATTGTTGGTATCAAACATGCCAAAACCAAAGCCAAACATGGATGCTGCCAAAAAAACAACTGCAATTGAATTGCTAAATCCAAGTAGCAGTAGCGCTGGTATCATTAGCGACAATCCAATCGCGCCAATGTATATCCGTGCCCTTATATTTTGTTGCACCCACTTATCAGAAAAATAACCACCCACGATTACGCCAAACAAAGACGACAATGAAATAGAAATGGTTGTTAACGGACCCGCCAGAGACATGTCTATATGCAGTTTATCGGCAATTAAAGTGGGTGCCCAATTTTTAATAGCCCAACCAGGAAAACTAGGAACCGCAAAGTATAAAATGATAATCCAAAAAGAAAAAGATGTAAGAAGCCCCGAAACACTTTTAAAAACAGACTGGTATCCTTTTTGCGCCTTATCTAGTATTTCCCTTTTAATATTATCCTGCAAAAAAATAACCAACACGAGTGCGTATAGCATACCAAAGCCACCAAAAAACATAAAGGTATATTGCCATGAAAATAATTTAGCTACCGTTGCGCCAAAGCCGCCAAGTGCCTGACCCATGTATATACCAGACATATGAAGCCCAACAGCCAAGGATCTGGTTTTATCAGAATGGTAATCGGCAATTAATGATAAGCCAGCTGGGATATATAGTGCTTCACTTAATCCCATAAGGGCTCTTAACCAGTACAGTTCATTAAATGTTGTAGCAAAGCCCATGGCAAATGTTACCAACGACCACACAAATAAACTACCAATAATGAGTCCTTTTCGATTGATACGATCAGCAATCATTCCAGAAAATGAACTCATAGAACCGTACACCCATAAAAACACAGCCATTAAATAACCATAATTAGTTGCTTGTTGCAATTCTGTAATATCGAGTTGCATAGATGGACGCATGGTTGCAATCATTTGGCGGTCCATATAATTTAAAAGCGCCACCACCCATAAAAGGCCCACTACAATCCAAGGATATTTTTTTGATTCAGTCATTCTTATTTTTTTATAGCACCAACCCAAATTTTAGGCGTTCTAATTCCAGGTTTTATTTCACCAGCAGGTAAATATATTTTATTGTTGTTGATAAATGCATGTGTTGTAACCGGAGCGGTAAAACTAAGTTGGGCATATGGACCCCAGGTATTTGACACAGGATTATATTTGAGCACGTCTTTACTAAATCCTGGATGTGTTTTTTGTAAATTATTTTTGATACTAGTTAGTTCCTTTTTTATAGTTGTGTCTGAAGTGGCAGCAATTTTTGCAGCCAATAGTTCTACTTCATGAAAAACAACAATTTTATCACCCCCAATAAATAAAATACTACTATCATTTGTTGTAACGGCAGTTGCTGCTGATACCGTTTCAGGTAGTTTTGCTTTTTCGTACCAGGTATTGTTTTCAATATCCCAGGCAAATACCTGATTGTAAATTTTACTAATCCCATCAGCCTCTTTACAGCGGCCACCCATTATATACACTTGTCCATTTAGTAAAGATGCAGCAGCAAAACTTGTAGGCTGCGGCATGTCAGAAACATGTTTCCACCCTGCTGTTATTTTATCAAAATAAAGTGCCCATACATTATCAGAAACACCTTTACTATTAGCGCCACCAAAAACATATAGGGCAGCATTTGAAGCAACTGCTACCGCATTTGTAAGTGCTTCGGGTAAACTAGGCCATGTAATTACTTCAAAGCCACTAGCGCCATGCTTTTTTTGAATACTGTAAACTGTATTAATAGCCCCGGTTTCGTTTTCACCACCTGCATACATAATTTTATCAGGTGTTTGAGCAATCGCAGCATAAGAAACATTTGAAGGCAGCTTGAACGATGCAGTATGAAAAAGCGAATCGTTATACATACTATACACAAATACATCATTATAGTATTTTTTTGTTCCACCTTCCCAAGGTAGGCCTGCAGGAAAATTATTACCACCTCCAATCATGAATTGATCTCCAATAATGCCAGTAATAATTCCAGACAATCCCATATTTGATTGCTCCATATTTATTGTCGGCAATACACCAGCTTCATGCCATACAATGGGCTGCTGGTATTTTTGTTGAGCAATACTTGCATAACAAAAGCAAACACCAATTGCTAGCAATAAATATTTATGAAAATTTTGCACGTTTATTACTTTGGAATTTTTGAAGCATAGGCACTAAATCCTAAAGCATCTACATCGGCACTAAAGAGTTCAAATTGCGCATCCGTCATATTTGAAATTGGAAGTCTAAATTCACCACAATCCAATCCAATTTTTTTCATGTATGCTTTTCCAGTTGCAATTCCACCATATTTACCTAAAAGCCTAATCATATCAATCGATTGCTGTTGAAGCGCACGCGCAGCTTCCAAATTATTGTTATTATACGCGTCTATTAAAGCCATGTATAATGGAGCTGCGTAATTATAAGTACTACCCACAGCTCCTTTAGCGCCAAGCACTAACGCAGATAACATATTTTCATCTCTACCCCAAAGCATATCGTACTTGCCATTTGCAAAACGCATACAAGACAAATAATCCATAAAATCTTCGTGGGTATACTTAATGCCCGCAAAATTGTCAAGTTTGCCATGCACTGCTTGCAACAATTCATACATAGTAATATTTACACCTGTCAAAACCGGAATATGATAATAGTAAAATGCTAAATCAGGAACGGCTTCTCCAATTTCGATACAAGCTTTAGCGAGTATATTGGCATTTGCTGGCTTAAAATAAAATGGCGTTGTAAATGCAACAGCCCTTAGTCCAATTGTTTTTGCATAGAGGGCTAAATCTTTGCAATCGGCAATGCAAGTGCCACCTAAAAATGGAATCACAGTAAAATTTGGATTATCACCCACCGCAGTGGCCCAAGCCTTCATCACCAACTTTTTTTCTTCGAGTGTCAATGAAACGCCTTCTCCTGTTGAGCCACAAATAAATGCAC
>JAGNTI010000026.1 GCA_017987615.1 Sediminibacterium sp.
TACATTATAGGTTCCACTTAAGTTAACTGGCTTAATGGTTTGCACACCGCCACCAGAAATGGTTGTTGAATTTTGTATATCATTTTCAATAAAACTACCACTAAGGGTAGCAAAAATAATTTTTTGACTAAACATGTCAAACGAGTTGAACATCAATCTAAATGAGTGCGAAAACTGTTGCTTTAGATTGGGATTACCGGTTCTGATAAGTAAAGGATTACTATTATCTATTACAGGCTGCAACTGGTCAGCACTTGGCTGTGACGTACGACCATTGTAAAAGAATCGCATGTTTTTTGCCTTAGTAAAATCGTATCTGAAATTAGCAGATGGAAATAAATTTACAAAGTGTTGCTTTAAATTAACATTGGTACTAATGTTTTTACTTACTAGATCACCAACCTGAAGACCAGATCCGATACTAAAATTATATTTAGCTTCTTGAACTCGGTAGTTCAAAGTAAATCTGTTGGCATTAAAAGTATTTTCAAAAATATTGCTCAAATTAGGAACAGCAATATCATAGTTGTCCGTTACTTTATTATAGCCATTTGTTGCTCTTCCCGAATTGTTAACATTACTAGAAATGTTATAGTTAAATTCTAGTTGTTTATTTTTTCCGACAGGCTCTGTGTAAGATAAAGTAGCACTATTGTTTTTGCCATCGCGGTTGGTTGTATAAATTTGATCGAGTGTATCGGTATAGCTTCGTGATGGTAGGTTATACTGATTTTGTGACCAGTTGCTTCCAGACCCGTCGTTGGTATTGTAACTGCTGTTTAAGCCAATAGAATAGGTGCGGCCGCGTTTTGCAAAACGGTGTCTAAACGTTGCTTCTAGACTTCCATTGATGCCCTGATTGTCTCGAGTAGAATTTACGCGTGAACTGTTAAGACTTGTAATTTTCCCACGTGTAGAACTTGTGGTTTGAAAAGTTTCTGAATGTGTATTTTGAAAACTAATATTAGGTCTAATGATTAGCGTATTACTCGTATCAAAATTTGTTTCGATATTAAAATTGATACGATGATTTTTATTATTGGTTACTGAACTTTGAACCTGCTTACTAAAAATAGAAGAGTCGGTACTGCCCGTAACTAAATTCTCTGTTAAACTGTTTTGATCTCTATTGGTTGTTTGGTCATTATAAAAATAACTTCCAGAGAATTGGGTTTTAGTACCCCAGTTGTCTTTGTAGTTTAATCCAGCTGCAAGTGTTTTTACGATACCGCCGCCGCCACCGGTTCCAAGCAGTCCGCCACCGCCGCCCATGGTTGCACCACCGCCGCCACCTCGACCACCGCCGCCGCCGCCAAATCCGCCGCCGCCCAGTGAACCAAGCATGTCTTGTACAGAAAAGTTTTGCTTATTTACGTTATTGGCCTGACCAGTAAATGTAATTTGTTGATCCCCATTAAATTTACTGATGTTGATGTTATTGTCATACAACGCATCGTCACTATTGGCGCCTGCTCCAAGTGCTGCTCTACCAAAATAACCTTTACGTTTGTCTTTACGGGTTGTGATATTAATGGTTTTAACACGGTTACCATCATCAAATCCGGTAAATGCACTTTGATCACTTGCCGCATCAAATACTTGAATTTTGTCGATGATATCTGGAGGTAAATTTCTTGTTGCCATTTTAGGATCGTCACCAAAAAAGCGTTTGCCATCTACGAGCACACGTTGCACGGTTTCACCTTGCGCTTTGATACCACCATCTTTATCAACTTGAATCCCTGGTATTTTTTTAAGTAAATCTTCGGCAACTGCATTGGGTTTTGTTTTAAACGCAGACGCTGTAAATTCGACGGTATCTTTTTTCATTTGAACCGGCGACTGAGTTACAGTTACATTGCCTAAATCATTGGCAGCTGTTTGTAAATATATTTTCCCTAAATCAACACTGCTATTTTTTGCAGAAAATGTAATTTTTTTAGAAAATGGTTCGTAACCCTGAAATTTTACTTGAACAAGCATTTCACCAAAAGGTGCATTGTTAATGATAAAACTACCATCTGCTTTAGCAAGTGTAAATACTTCTAGTGATGAATCACTAGCCGCTAATACAACAATGGATGCGTCTTTTAAGGATTGCTTATTTAAAGAATCGATTAAAATTCCTTTTACGGTTGCTACAGATTGAGCGCTCGCAAAAGAAACTAAAAATACAAGGGAAAGTAAAGAGAGTAATTTTTTCATAAAAAGGTGCTAATTAGGCAGTGCAAAGTTAATCTATAATGCTAGACAGATATTATTTAAAAAAGTTTAAAGGCAAGGTAGCGTGATAATAGGGATCCTTATATGAATATCGGTGAGCCCCTTTTTAATAAGGATAAAGTTTGTTAATTTTGTAAAACGTTTTGAAAAACAAAATATTGTAACAAAATAAATCAATACATCATGTTCACCGGTATAAAACACAGATTCACCCAATTAATCGTCTTAAGTGTAGTTATTGCAAGTTGTAATAACACAGAAGCTCCAAAACAAGAAGTGACTGATACTACTGCACAGACAAATATGGAGGCAGCAGCGACAAGTTTTCCAGTATCCATGGTGAACAACAAAAAGGATCCTACCTGTGGCATGCCAGTTACGGCAGGCATTTCAGATACAGCACATTATAAAGACAAAGTGATTGGATTTTGCTCTTCCGGCTGTAAAGACGAGTTTAAACTAGCACCTGAAGCAAATATTGCTGCTGCAGAAATCCAGTAAGCTTAGCTAAACAAATATTCAACGTCTTCACGAGTAAGGCTCTTCACAAAGCCTTCATCGTCGGTGATGAGTTCACGAGCCAAACTGCGTTTGCGGTCTTGGAGTTTTAATATTTTGTCTTCAACGGTATCGGTACAAATCATCCGGTACGCAAAAATGTTTTTGGTTTGACCAATACGGTGGGTTCGGTCAATGGCTTGTTGCTCTACTGCAGGGTTCCACCAAGGGTCTACAATGTATACATAATCGGCGGCCGTTAGGTTTAAACCTACGCCACCCGCTTTGAGTGAAATTAAAAACACACGACAAGTTTCGTCATTTTGAAAACGCTGAATGGCACGTTCTCTTTCTAGTACGGTACTGCTACCATCAAAATATTCATAATCTACACCAAGCTCTGTGAGTCGCTCTTTAATAAGCGCAAGCATCCCTAAAAATTGAGAGAATACAAGCGCTTTGTGGTTGCTAATGTTTTCTGTGATTTCTCTACCAATTTCTTCTAGCTTAACAGATACGTTCGGGAATTTTTCTTCGTCTTTAATGATAGAAGGGCTATCACAAATTTGACGCAGCTTCATGAGGCCTTGTAAAATGGTTAATTGTGATTTTTGAATGCCTTGGTTATCTACAACACCTAAAATTTTATCGCGGTAATCGTTTCGGAATGCTTCATAAATTTTACGCTGCTCGTCACCCATTTCGCAAAACAATACCATTTCTTGTTTTTCTGGTAAGTCTTTGGCCACCTGCTCTTTGGTACGCCTTAACATAAATGGATACAAGAGTTTGCGCAAGTGATCTTTTTGTTCTTTTTCACCAAACTTATCGATAGGTATAGAAAATTCTTGTTTGAAAAACTCAACGCTTCCTAGCATACCAGGATTCAAAAAGTTCATTTGCGCGTATATATCAAATGTATTGTTTTGAAGTGGCGTACCACTCAAACAAAGTCTATTGGTTGCTTTTAATAAACCAGCAGCCTTGGTTACCTTACTATTTGGATTTTTTATGGCTTGGCTTTCATCAAGTACTACATAATCAAAAGCTACTTCAACAAATTGTTTGATGTCGCTACGCAGTGTTCCGTAAGTAGTGATAATAACATCAGCCTCATTTGCAGCAAGTGCATCGCGAGAACGTCCAGCACCATGGTGAACATAAAAACTTATGTTTGGCGTGAATTTTCCGATCTCATTTTGCCAGTTATACATCAGCGTTGTAGGACATACCACAAGCGCTTTTAAAGTGCCTTCTTCCGATTTTAAATGATGTAAAAAACTCAGGGCTTGTATGGTTTTACCAAGTCCCATGTCATCTGCTAAGATGCCGCCCCAACGTACTTCTCGCAGATAGTTTAACCATTGAAAACCACTTTCTTGATAGGGGCGTAACACTTCTTTTAAATGTTTGGGTGCTGGCACATCTTTAATGGAATGATTTTCTTTAAGGCGCTCATATTTTTCTTCTAACTGAAAAAATAATTCTTCTTCGTCGCGTTGTAAGTAAAGTTCTTCAATAACACTAAAATGATATTTGCTTAACTTGATATTTTCTGAACGGCCTTCGCCCACTCTAAACAACAACGAATACTTTTTAATCCACTCTTCAGGCAAAATGCCAAGGGTCCCATCTTGTAATGGCACAAATTGTTGTTTGCTCGCAAGCGCTTTTTTAACGTCTTCGACGCTTACTTTTTGTTCTCCAAAATGAATTTCAACCTTAGCATCAAACCAATCGGTATTGCTGCTGATAAATATTTTGGTAGAAGGCTTTGCTGTATTGAATCTGAAATTTTTAAGTGCTTCAAATCCAAAAACAGGAATACTCATGTCTTTGACAGCGTCTACAAATAAAAAGAACCAGTTGTTCTTTAAAACTTCTGCTCCTTTTAAAGCTAGCAAATCACTTTGCTCAGGTCTTACAAAACCTGAATGCAAAGATTCTATTTTTGAAATGATACGGGCTTCCGTTTCTAGATTGCGTTGTATCATTAAAATTTTATCGGAAAGCGGAACAATAATTTTTTCTTTATCGATCGCGCGAACTTCAAATCCTTGGTAAGAAAACACGGGCTGAAATAATAAATAATCGCCACGCTCTTTAAGATGAATGCTTACTTCTGGTGTAATATTATTAAGCTCTTCTTTTTCTACATTGCCAAAATGAATATGGTACATTTTTGAAAGCGGCAATACAAAAGTTTGTAATTTTTCGGCCCACTCTTCTTTTCTGATGACAATTTTACCGCTTGGTAAAAAAGACTCCATCATTAAAATGTCTTCCGATTTTTTCCAGGTAAAATACTGCTGATGGTATTTAAAAAGTAATGGGCTGGTGCATTCGTTTTCTGAAACATTCACATCTGCGAGCGGCAGTTTTACGCGGCATTCAATTTCGTAAGCGCCTTTTGCATATTGGATTTCAAAGTAGGGTGCTATAAAATTACATACCAGCTCTGCAGACTCTAAATTAGCCGTTACAAACTGTTTTTTTTCTGGTAAGGTATATACCAGGAGGCTTTCGCCACAGTGCTCAAATAATTTTTTAATTTTTGGATGTAGGTATTCATTAATCAGTGTCCTGGTTTCTTCAGGGAGCTGATCATTGTGCTGTTGCACTATGTTTTCCCAGATACCACTAAATGGTGAATTGCGGTCTAGATACCTACTTACTTCCGAAGGCATTAATTTTCGGAGCTGCTGCACGAGTGATTTATCCTGCTCGTCTAGCATTTCTGTATTAATAAACCTTGCCAGGTCTTGCTTTTCTACTTTACCTAAAAAACGTTGCTGGTCTTCGTCCACTTCACCCTCTACAATATCAAACTGCGTAAATGGATATTGAATACTGCTCGTAGAAATAACAAGTCCTAATTTTTGAAAAGTTTTTCCCTTTACTGTAGGTAAAGTTTCTTCCTTCTTTTCAGATTCTTTTTCTAAAGGAATAAAGTCCGGCTTTTTAGGCGCGATAGATATGGCTTCATTGCCTAAAGGAAGGGCCACTCTTTTAATGGTCGTATCTAATACACGTAAAAAAGGTTTACCAGCGGTGTAGGTAAATTCAAATTTATTTGTAAGGTCATCTGACAAAGAATAACCGTAGAGTGCTAATAATTTATTTTTTTCTTTATCCCAGTTTCTAATGGTATCAAAATAACCTGGACCAAACTTATTGAGTAGTTGTAAAAAAATTATGTTTTTATGTACGCAAAGTGGATGTTCTGTTTCAGATCCACAGTTACAAGAAGTGTCAAAATTACGCTCTTCATTTTTTTGAATGAGTAACTGATAGGTGTGTCCTTCATATACCAAAGAGGCTGAAACCCGCTCCTCCTTTGCTTCTAAGATAGTTGCCGAACCTGTGCGCAAAAAATCACTGGCGTCTTCAAAACTAGTTTGATCAGAAAGCATTTTAATTTGCTTGAGCTCCAATTGTTTCATTTTTACAACCGTATGCTTTTGATCATAGGCCGCTTCGTAATTACCTAATTGATTGCGGTCTAATAAATCTTGCAAATGAAATAAGGCGCCCGCTTTGTGTCTACAAATTTCTGATAAGTTATAAGGACATGCGCAACGAACCGATAAAAATTTAGGATTCTTGAATTGAGAAACACTTACTTTATAAAAAGTAGCATAGCCATCATCCTTAACACGGAAATTGACATTACCCATGAGGTCGTCATACTCGAGTAATTCTACATTACCCAACGCATGAATTTTCTTGCCTCTTCTGATTACCTCTTCGGTACCGTTATTATAAATATGTTTGACCAAGTAAGGTAGCGCCATAGTGCTGTTCTAAATTGCACCCTGTTTAAAAAGGGCAATTTGCGAAAGTACGAAAAAGCTGCTAATTGGCGCGTACTAAATCTCCGTTTTTGTAGATCGGAAGCACCGGAGCCACGTCTGTGGTAACACAGTAGGTTAGGTCTGCTTCTAGCCCATAAGATGCCAAACGGTGCCAATGGGTGGTTTTTTGGATAAACTGCGTAATATCCGCCTTATGCAAATTGTATAAATCATTTGCCATAAGTGAACTATCGCAGTGGATGGTAAAGTGGTCTTTAATTTGCTCGATCACAGCACCCGCAAATAAGGCGTCTTCAATATTAACGCGGTCTTTCCATGCAGAGCAACCGAGTACAACCGGCTTGTTTTGCGCAATCAAATGCGCACAAACTGCCGATAAATTAGGAAACGAACCCGTAATAATTTGATCCGCACCATTATTAAGCGCCATGTGCAAAAGCTTGGTACCATTGGTTGTTGTAAGAACCAGTGTTTTGCCTTCTATAAAACTACGTGGATATTCGGCAGGTGAATTACCATAAGAAAGTCCTTCAATAATTTTTCCATCTCGCTCCCCGGCAGTAATACCACCAGTTGCTTTACCTACTTCGATGCACTTGTTTACATTGTCTACAGGAATGATACGATCAGCACCATTGTATAGAGCTGTAGCAATAGTAGAAGTTGCCCTAAATACGTCAATAACAACAACAATGCAATCACTGACATCGTATAGTTCTAACAATTTGGGTGATAATATGGTATGTAAATGTGGTTTGGACTGATTCATGAGGCTGCAAATATAAAGCCAAATGAATGAAAATAAAAAGGCCAGTGCATTTGCACTGGCCATAAAAAAGAACAGAGGGGCTATCCTTTTTTTGTAAGTATTAAAAGTTCGTTGGCGTGTACTTCGGTGACGTACTTTTTTACGCCGTTTTTATCGGTGTAATTTCTATTAACGAGTTTGCCATCGATGGCTACTTCGATACCTTTTACTAAATATTTTTCGGCGATTTCGGCTAGTTTGCCCCAGGCTACAACGGAGTGCCACTGTGTTTCGGTTACTTTTTCGCCGTTGGCGTCTTTGTAAATTTCGTTGGTAGCTAAATTGAGGTTGGCTACTTTGCGCCCACCTTCGAAGTTGGTGATTTCGGGCGTTTGACCTAAGTGTCCAATAAGCTGGACTTTGTTTTTAATTGCATTCATAATTAAGTGTTTTCATATTTGCGATAAACAAATAGAAACATTAATTACACAGATGCAAACGCGTCTGTAAGATTCGAGTATAAATTCTAATAACTAGAAAGCATTATTACGCAAAAGGGAACTTTACCACTTTTGCTTTTACCGGTGTATTTCTGATATCAATATAAATTTCAGACCCTACCGCAGCGTGTGCAGAAGCCACGTAACCTAGTCCCACAGCCTTTTGTAGGCTTGGCGCTTGCGTACCGCTGGTAACTTTACCAATGGTTTCGCCCGCTTCATTTTTAATGATATAATCGTGTCTTGGAATACCTCTATCAATCATTTCAAAACCTACTAATTTTTTAGTGACACCTGCAGATTTTTGCTGTTCAAAAAATGATTTATTGGTAAAATCTTTGGTGAATTTTGTAATCCAACCAAGACCCGCTTCTAGTGGAGAAGTTGTATCGTCAATATCATTTCCGTATAAACAAAAACCTTTTTCTAAACGGAGCGTATCACGTGCACCAAGTCCAATAGGCTTGAGTCCTTGTGGCGTTCCAATTTCAAAAATTGCATTCCATATTTTTTCTGCAGCACCATCACTATCTTCAAAATAAATTTCTACGCCGCCAGATCCCGTATATCCAGTTGCACTTACCAGTACATTTTCTACGCCTGCAAAAACACCTTTTGTAAATGTATAATAAGGCAGATTTAAAATATCCATCTCCGTAAGTGGCTGTAATATTTTTGTAGCGTTTGGACCTTGAATAGCAAGCAAACAAGTTTTGTCGCTAATGTTGTGCATTTCTACACCCGCTGTATTTTTTGAAACAATCCAGTTCCAATCTTTCTCAATATTAGACGCGTTTACAACCAACATATACACTTTGTTGGCTTCTACACAATACACCAATAAATCATCTACAATACCACCGTTTTCGTTGGGAAGGCAACTATACTGTGCATGTCCGTTTGTTAGTACCGAAGCATCGTTAGAGGTAACGCGCTGGATAAGGTCTAATGCACCTTCTCCTTTTAAAATAAACTCCCCCATATGACTTACGTCAAACACACCAGCATTGTTTCTTACAGCAGCATGCTCATCATTGATGCCTGAATAACTAATAGGCATGTTATAACCAGCAAATTCAGCCATTTTTGCGCCAAGTGCGAGGTGCTTATGGGTAAACGGAGTATTTTTCATAGCAGTATTTTATATTGCCTGCAAAAATAAGGGGTTTATCCATATTCCATGCGAATAATTGGTTAAGACTGAAACCGAGAAACCAATAGTTTGATTGCGTCAAATCCAAAAGCAATTGCTTTTACGGTATCTGAAACAGTCGCTTCATTTTTTGTTGAATTTCGTTTGATGGTATCGCCTTTTTTGTCCAACTGTTTTTTAATCTCGTCCGCTTCTTTTTGCTTTTGTTCCCAGGTTTTCTTTAAATCGTTTTCGATTTTTTCACTTTCGCGTTTTAATTCATCTAAACGGTTTTTTAACGCCTCAGGATCTTCACTATCATCATCACTTAGTTGCCCTTTTACTCTTTCTAAACCCGTTGGCGTCATGATATATTCTACGTCATAGTCATAATCAAATGCATCCGAGTCGTTGTACCAATCTGAATTATCACCATCTAATGCAAAATCAATATTAGGGCCTGTTTGAGAGCGGAACCCTCTTTTATTAACGCTCACTTTTACTTGCTCCCATGCTCTATTGGTAATTTTAAAACGCTTACCTACCGGAACTGCAAGTGTCATGATAACATGCTGGTTTCTAAATTTATCAGTTTTATTAATCGCAATGCCTTTATCTAAAAATAAAGCACTGTCTTCTTGATTGAGGTCAAAATTAATTTTGCTTGCAAGACGTTCTGCTTCCGCTACTGTTTTACCATTACTGATACGTACATATTTAACTTCAAAACTATCAGACGCTGCTTTTACAATGCGTATACGTAAATTTCTTACATACACGGTATCGCTATCAAAGAAATTAAACGGCTCAAGCTTTAGCCAATAATGGTTATAGTATTTGAGTTTTTGTTGTGCACTTATTTCTAAATAATTCACCTTCGCGTTTGCAAGTTTATATACTTCTTCTTGAGGTTCATTTTGTTTAGAAAAACTTTTGGTAAGGGTTGCAAAAAAGAGTGGAATAAATACCCAACTTAATGCCCATAATGACCAAAAACCTCCACGCACCCACACATTTGCTTTTTTAATACCCGCAATTTTTCTGATAATAGCGGTAACAATTCCAATAACTGGTACCCAGATAAAAAATACAATGATTGCATAGGCATACCAGTTGTGTGCGCCATCTTCTAAAATAAATCGGCGTAATGGAAGTAAGCCGGTGGTTGCAATACCTATCCCAAATAAAGCCGCTAAAACAGAGAGGGTAATAATCCCTAAAATAAAATATACAAAGGCCTTAAATAAAATGGTAATGCTACGACCTGCAAAATGCAAGCAACCTCCGCGCTGCGCAGGCTCTGGCACTGCATTTGAAGTAGCCGTATTTGTTTGAGACTCATTTTTTTGGGTCTTATTGTACATATTAGAACCCCAGCTTTGAGCTCTTTTACCAAAACCTTCCATATCGGTTTGAATGGTATTTTTAATACTATTGATATCTACCTTTTCGCCACGCATTTCTAATTTATCGGCAGTGGTTCTAGCTTCTGGAAGCACCAACCAGAGTATAATGTATACAAAGACGGCGCTAGGGCTAAATGTTAATTCAATAAAATTAGGGAAGTCATCAAATTCCCAAAATTGAAACAAATGAAAATGATTCCAATTTAATACGAGTAGTATACTAGGCACTAAAAATAAAAGTCGAATGTATCTAACTCTGATATCAAAATATTTAGACAAGCCAGCACAAACACCACCAATCACTTTAGCATCAATGTCTCTAAATAATCTTTTTCGTGCGCCACCAATTTGAGTAGTTGAAGTATTTGGAACTGCTATCCATAAGAGTACGTATGCAAAAAGTGAAATACCAAATAACAGTACCCATAATACGCGCACAAGTAGTGGATCTAATTTTAAATAATTTGCTATGCCGGCACAAACACCACCAATCACTTTGTTTTGCTCATCACGATATAATCTTCTTTGCGGATCGCTACCATTGTCTGAAAACTGTTCCTGGTTTGCGTTTGAGCTGCTTGCACTCGCGCTTGCCTCAAAGCCATCCTGTGCTTCAAAATCGGCGGGTCGACCAATACTTTCGATTATTAAACGCATGTCATCTTCAGTTATGCATACGGCACCTTTTTTTAAACGGTCGTCACAAAGTTCTGCAATCCGGCATTCGATGTCGTTGATGATTTCATCTCGGCCTTCTTCTGCATCAAAATATTGACGTAAACTTTCTATGTATTGTTTTAATGTTTCGTAAGACGCTTCCTCAATAGGTAGGATACGACCTTGGAAATTTATGTTGATTACTTTTTTCATGGATCAAAAATTTAAAGCGGTTACGCTTCTGTGTTAGGAGTTGGTGGTTGTGTTAATAATGAAACGGCATTTGCCATATCGTTCCAAGTTTGTAATAAAACAGAAAAAGCTTCTTTGCCCGCATCTGTCATTACAAAATATTTACGTGGTGGTCCACTCACACTTTCTACCCATCTGTAATTAAGTAAACCAGCATTTTTGAGCCTGGTTAGTAGTGGGTACAACGTCCCTTCTAGAATATGCAAATTGGCTGTTTTCATTTGGTCAATAATATCACTCGGATATACTTCACCTCTATTAATGATAGACAGGATGCAAAATTCTAAAACCCCTTTCCGCATTTGCGATTGTGTGTTTTGAATATCCATTGCTGTTAATTGAATCACAAAGATGGGGATTTATTTAGTACTATGCAAAACATAGTACTAAATATTTTTGACACGAAGTGGCAAAAAATATCCAAATAACTGAAAATCAATTATTTGGATAAATAAATCTTTTGAAAATAAAATTCTAAATCGCCGCCAGTTCGCACAAATCGACCAGGATCTACTCTTAAATCACCACTAGTTCGTAAAAATCGTCCGGCTGTAGGTAGGTATTGGCAAGTCTTTGCAGCTCCTGAGGGGTCACCGATTTGATGGTTTCGATACTCTTATAAAAGTAGTTTTCGTCCAGCCCGTTTAGTACATAGTTTTTCCAGCGGCCTATCAGTTGGAAAGGACCATCCAAATCTCCTAGCAAAGAGCCAATCATATAATTGCGCACCAAATTCAGTTCTTCCATATCCACTAACTCATTACGGAGTAGCTCCATTTCTTTTATTACTTCTGTAATAGTAGCCGCGCAAACATCACGGCCTGCTTCGGTACTAATCATCCACGCACTAGCGTGCACATGGTTTTGAAAATAGCTATGGATGCCATAGGTATATCCTTTGTCTTCTCTAATATTACTCATGAGTCGAGAACCAAAAAATCCACCAAAGA
>JAGNTI010000159.1 GCA_017987615.1 Sediminibacterium sp.
GCTTATAAATTATTAGCAAACTTAATTGCTTTACCAAAACGATAAAATATGTCATTGATTGATTGGGTTGTTTTGGTGGTTACGTTTATACTTATCATTTCTTATGGTTTGTATAAAAGCAATGCTACTAAAAATTTAGAAGGTTATTTTTTAAGTAACCGTTCAATGCCATGGTATTTGGTTTTATTAGGTATTATGGGAACGCAGGCGAGTGCCATAACATTTTTATCGGCACCGGGTCAGGCATACACCGATGGTATGCGTTTTGTACAATATTATTTTGGCTTGCCACTTGCTATGATTGTTATTGTAGTTTGGTTTGTACCTGTATTTAGTAAGCTAAAAATATTTACCGCTTACGAATTTTTAGAGCAGCGCTTTGATTTAAAAACCAGAACCTTAACCTCGTTTTTGTTTTTATTGTCCCGTGGATTATCGACAGGTATTAGTATTTACGCGCCTTCTATTATTTTATCATCATTACTGGGTTGGGATATTTACTGGACCAATATTGCGATGGGAGGGATGCTTACATTATATACGGTAAGTGGCGGATCCAAAGCCGTTGCTTATACCCAACAACTTCAATTTGTAATTATATTTATTGGCATGGTGGTGTCGGGGTATTATTTGGTGCATTTGCTACCGGATGGACTTGGATTTACTGATGCCTTAAAAGTGGGAGAAGTGTCTGGGAAATTAAATGTAATTACAACGGGTAATACCGGTAGCGGATTTGATTTTAAAGACCGGTATAATATTATTAGTGGAACCATTGGCGGCTTTTTTTTAGCACTCTCTTATTTTGGTACTGACCAATCACAAGTGGGTAGATATATTACTGCAAAAAATGATCGTGAAAGTAAATTAGGTCTTTTGTTAAATGGCGTGGTAAAAATTCCAATGCAGTTTTTGATTTTACTACTTGGTGTTTTATTGTTTACCTTTTATCAGTTTAAAGAGTCTCCTATATTTTTTAATAAAACCGTTGAAACCAAAGCCTGGTCTACCCCTTATAAAGATTCTTTGTCTTCAATTCAAGACCGGTTTAAGATAGCACAGGCTAAGCAATTGGAACTCAATACTGCGCTTGTACAATCTAAAAAGGCAGATACCGCACTAGAAAATAAAATTCAAAAGGGCGCTGTGTCATTAACAGCGCTACAAAAAAATTATAAAAATGTAATTGCGACGGCTGTGCCTGGTGCCGACGTTAATGACACCAACTATATCTTTTTGCGCTTTGTTGTGGACTATTTGCCAGTAGGTCTTGTGGGCCTTCTCATTGCTGTTATATTTTTAGCCGCATGGGGTTCCATTGCAGCAGCGCTCAATGCACTTGCATCATGCACTGTTATTGATTTTCATTTGCGTTACCGCTCAAAAACTATTGACGGCAGCACCCTTGCGCAATCTGCAACCGATTATAAAACATCTAAATGGTATACACTAGGATGGGGTGTGTTTTGTATTTTAACGGCGCAGTTTGCAACGGGAATGGGCAGTTTAATTGAAGCCGTTAATGTACTCGGTTCCTTATTTTATGGTGTTATTTTGGGCATTTTTTTAGTGGCATTTTATGCCAAAAAAGTAGGTGGCACGCCTGTGTTTTGGGCCGCTATTGTGGGTGAAATATTTGTGATTGTATGTTTTTTATTAGACAAGTTTAATATTGTGGGCATTGGATTTTTGTGGTTAAATGTAATTGGTGCGGTGCTCGTTTATCTTTTATCTATTTTGTTTTCTAAATTTAATAGACATGCCGTTTAATACTGTTTCTTGGGCTGTTCGTGCTAATATGTACGAAGTAAATGTTAGACAGTATACCAAAGAGGGGACCTTGGCTTCATTTGCCTTGCATCTTCCAAGACTGGCAGATATGGGCGTTACGGTTTTATGGTTTATGCCCTTAACACCGATTGGTATAAAGGGTAGGCTTGGCAGTTTAGGTAGTTATTACGCTTGCAGCGATTATACGGCTATTAACAATGAGTTTGGAACCGAACAAGATTTTATTAATGTTGTAAATGCTGCACATGCCCTAGGTATGAAAGTAATTATAGATTGGGTGGCCAATCATACAGGACAAGATCATGTTTGGACAGTTTCGAGTCCTGATTTTTACATGCAAGATGCAGAAGGAAATTTTACTGAACGCAATGGATGGACTGATGTTATTGACTTAAATTACAATAACCCTGCTATGCGCAACGCCATGATTGAAGCAATGCGGTATTGGGTAAACACATTTGGTATCGATGGGTTTAGATGCGATATGGCGCATTTAGTGACCCTAAATTTTTGGATAGAGGCAAGACAAGCACTTGATACTATAAAACCGTTATACTGGCTAGCAGAATGCGAAGATGTCAGTTATTTTGAAGCCTTTGATACCACGTATGCTTGGGCATTTATGCACGCCACTGGATCTATCAATAGGCATGAGCCAAATTTGAAGCCGGTGCTAAAACAACTAGATTTGTATGCAAGTGAAGGACCCGCTATTAGCAAATTATTATTTACATCTAACCACGATGAAAATAGTTGGAATGGAACCGAGTATGAAAAGTATGGTATAACGGCAAAAGCATGGGCTGTATTTTCGGCCACATGGGGTGGATTGCCCCTTTTGTATAGTGGTCAAGAAATCCCTAACCATAAACGCTTATTGTTTTTTGATAAAGATGAATTAGCATGGCCAGTGCAAACTACGCAACCAGCACTACACGCTTTTTATAAGGCACTCTTTAGCCTCCGTTTGCAAAATGACGCAGTGGTACTTGGTCAACCCCAAATGCTGCAAACACCCTATCCTAATTGTATTATAGGCTTTATAAAAAAGCACCAAAACAATGTTGTTTTGGTGCTTCTCAATATTTCTGAACAAAATAGATTGGCTTTTGAAATTAGCCATCCACTACTTGAAGGAAATTTCGAACAAATATTTTCAGGCCTTCAGTTTTCATTTTCTAGTAAAGAAAAATTTGAACTACAAGCCGGCGAATATTTGGTGTATCAGCTTATTCCTCGCTAAGGTTAAGCGGATAGGTGTAGCTGCCTTCAAATCCAGGGTAGAAGCCTTCGAGTCTTACAACACCAGATTTTATTTTAGCTAATAACTCTTTGAGTTCTTCAAGGCTTTTTACTTCGGAACCGTTAACACTTATAATTACGAAGCCGTCCTGCATTCTACTTTTTTTCAGTAGTCCATCGCCTACTTTTTTAACCACCACGCCGCCTTCTACTTCATTGGCTGCTGCTACTTTTTTATCTAGGTTTTCAAATGTGCCACCTAATTTTTCAATGATCGAAGTGTTTTTAACGATATCAGTATTGCCTACTTTATTTTTTAAAGTGAGCGTAACGGTGTTTTCTTTACCAGCACGTTTATAAGTAATGGCTACTTTATCTCCTGGCTTATGTTTGGCTACTTGTTCTTGTAATTCTGGGCCAGAAGTAATGTTTACACCATCAATTTTTGTGATAATATCATATTTTTTGATACCAGCTATTGCAGCAGCACCACTTGCTGGTACATCTGTTACAAATACGCCTTCACCTTCTTTGATGCTAATGCCAAACTCTTTTTCGTAAGCTAGTTTTTGTTCGTCAGTAACGTTTTCTGGTAAAAAGTTAATACCAATATAGGCGCGTTGAAC
>JAGNTI010000160.1 GCA_017987615.1 Sediminibacterium sp.
GAAATTAAATTGAGACTTTTAAATGCCACACACTCACTTTGTTGCGGGGTGGCACATTTGAGTGGGTTTGTAACCGTGAGAGACGCTTTAAAAGAAAGTACATTTAGGTCTTTTATATCGGCAATGTTATTAGAAGAAATTGTGCCACTTGTTGCTGATGGAGATATTTCATTAGAGGAAGCGAACGCTTTTGCACTTCAAGTTATTGACCGGTTTTCCAATGAGAGTATTGAACACTTATGGTTAAACATTTCGGTGCAATACACGTCTAAAATGCAAATGCGTGTAGTGCCTTTAGTGGAAAAGTATGTGAAACAAAATGGAAGGGCACCTAAACTGATGTCGTTTGGTTTTGCTGCGTTTTTAGTATTTATGAAATCTAAAGAAGTGGCTCCTCAAAAGTATATGGGTACTTATGCCGGCATCAATTATGAAATCAAAGACGATAAAGCTGCAGAAATGTCTGCTGCTTGGGCTTCTAAAAATACATTTGTAGCATCGAAGGTTTTTAATGAACAGGTTTTTGATTATGTGGATGCTATTGAAGCAGGTTCTGTAAAAGAAATTTTGGCATCGGTAGTAAAAAAATAAAGAAATGATGAAAGAGAATTATAAAGTAATTAAAGTACACCCTAGTGACAATGTGATTGTTGCGCTTGAAGACATTCCTGCTGGCGCTACTGTAGTGTATGAAAATGCAACATATAAAATAGTGGACGACGTTGCAGCTAAACATAAGTTTTATCAGTCAAACATGGAAGCGGGTAGTTTGGTAACTATGTATGGCGTTTTGGTTGGAAAAGTGCAAGTGCCGGTTACGATGGGTATGCGTATGACAACTACTAATTTGCACCACGCAGCAGAACCTTATGCATTTAGGCCTTATAATTATAGCTGGACACCTCCAAATGTAGAGGCCTATAAAAACAAAACATTTTTAGGATACCACCGCACCGACGGCAGGGTGGGCACTGCCAATTATTGGTTGTTTATACCAACTGTATTTTGTGAAAACAGAAATTTAGATGTGATCCGTGAAGCGCTGCATAATGAGCTTGGCTATGCTGTAACGCATAAGTATAAATCTTTCACAAAACAATTATTGTCTGCGTATGAAGCGGGTAGTTCGATCCATGATTTTTCTCCAGCCTCATTAATGGCAGAGCCTAAAGAGAATCGTAAGTTTAAAAATATTGATGGCATTAAATTTTTAAATCATCAGGGTGGATGTGGTGGAACCAGAGGAGATGCTGCTATATTAAGTAAGCTCCTTGCTGCCTATGCCGATCATCCAAATGTGGCAGGTATTACCGTTTTAAGTTTGGGTTGTCAAAATTTGCAGTTACAAGATTTAGAAAATGATATCAAGCTTCGCAATCCAACATTTGACAAACCCCTTTATATTTTCGAGCAACAACAATCTGTTAGTGAAGAAGATTTGATTTGCGAAGCCATCAAAAAAACATTTGAAGGACTTATTGACGCCAATAAAATGGAAAGACAACCTGCTGGGCTTGATCAATTAACAGTAGGTGTAAAGTGTGGCGGTAGTGATGGATTTAGTGGCATTTCTGCAAACCCAGCAGTAGGCTATTGTAGTGATTTGCTCGTAGCATTAGGCGCTAAAGTATTACTTGCTGAGTTTCCGGAACTCTGTGGGGTAGAACAAGAATTAATTGACCGTACCGTTAATCCGGATGCGGCACATAAGTTCATTAATCTTATGGGTGCATATAGTGCTGCTGCAATAGCTGCTGGTTCTGGTTTTCATATGAATCCATCTCCCGGAAATATTAAAGATGGATTAATTACCGATGCGATTAAGTCTGCGGGTGCTGCTAAAAAAGGAGGATCCTCTCCTGTAGTAGATGTGTTAGATTATACAGAGCCTGCTACCAAGCCAGGTTTAAATCTAGTGTGTACACCCGGTAATGATGTTGAAGCTACAACAGGTAAAGCGGCTAGTGGCGCAACGCTAATTTTGTTTACCACAGGGCTTGGTACGCCAACGGGCAACCCAGTATGTCCTACTATTAAAGTATCTACCAATGCTGCTTTAACGAAAAGAATGAATGACATCATTGATATTGATACGAGTCCAATTATTGCTGGCGAAAAAACGATTGCAGAAATGGGCGAATTAATATTGGACTATTGTATTAAAGCTGCTAGTGGTGAAATTACTCCTAAAGCAGTATTGTTAAATCAAGACGATTTTATTCCATGGAAACGTGGAGTGAGTTTATAAATAAAAATTGAAGAGATGAGTAAGTTATTTATGGGTGAAGATTTTTTGTTGCAAACTAAAACAGCGCAATTATTGTATGAGGAGTATGCAAAACAAATGCCAATTATCGATTACCATTGTCATTTGTCGCCACAACAAATTGCCGAAGATATTAAGTTCGAAAATTTAACGCAGGCCTGGTTATATGGCGATCATTATAAGTGGCGAGCCATGCGTACGAGTGGTGTAGATGAATCTTATTGCACGGGTAATAAATCCGATTATGAAAAATTTGAGAAGTGGGCTGCTACAGTACCTTATACCATGCGTAACCCGCTTTACCACTGGACACACTTAGAGTTAAAAAGATATTTTGGTATTAATGAGATACTAAATCCTTCAACTGCAAAAGCGGTGTATGATAATGCTAGTGCGCAAATTCAAACGGATGCTTTTAGTATCAAAAATTTAATTCGCAAAATGAATGTAAGAGTCATTTGTACCACAGATGATCCTATCGATTCATTAGAATACCACAAAACGCTTGCTGAGAGTGATTTTGAAGTAAAAATAAAGCCAGCTTTTAGACCTGATAAGGCCATGGAAGTTTCAAGTGCGGCTAACTTTACAGCGTATGTTAAAAAACTGGAAGCCGTTACCAATTTGTCGGTTTCTTCCTTTGAAGATTATTTATTTGCACTTCAAAATAGACACGACTTTTTTGCATCCATGGGATGTTCTGTAAGTGATCATGGATTAGAAGAAATTTATGTAGAAGATTTTACAGGGCAAGAAATTGAAGCCATCTTTACAAAAGTTTATGGTGGAAAAGAATTAAGTCTTATTGAGCAGCGCAAATTTAAAAGTTGCATGTTACTTCACTTTGCAGAATGGGATTGGGAAAAAGGCTGGGTGCAACAATATCACCTCGGCGCACTTCGCAATAACAACTCACGCATGCTGTCTAAATTAGGTCCAGACACTGGATGGGATAGTATTGGAGATTTTTCGCAAGCTGCAGCGCTTTCTAAATTTTTAAATAAACTCGATAGCGAAGACAAATTGGCTAAAACTATTATTTACAATCTGAATCCTGCAGACAATGAGCTGATGGCATCCATGATTGGTAATTTTAATGATGGATCGGTAGCTGGTAAAATTCAGTTTGGTAGTGGTTGGTGGTTTTTAGATCAAAAAGATGGCATCATTAAACAGTTAAATGCCCTTAGTAATATGGGTCTAGTTAGCAGGTTTGTAGGCATGCTCACCGATTCTCGAAGTTTTTTATCTTTTCCAAGGCACGAATATTTTAGACGCATCTTGTGTAATTTGTTTGGCGACGAAATTGAAAATGGTGAATTGCCTAACGATACTAAATGGGTAGGTCAAATTATTCAGGATATCTGTTACAACAATGCCAATACCT
>JAGNTI010000027.1 GCA_017987615.1 Sediminibacterium sp.
CATAAGTCGTACCGCCAGTTCCAAAATTGATAATACCATTACCCGGAACCATAAATTGAATTCTAGTAGAATTCGCCGACGTAGACGTAGATGTAGCGTCCATAAATGCTAATTTTTTAGCACCCGTAGTAACGATGTTGAAACAAGCATCACCACCGCTAAATCCGTAAAATCCACTAGCAGCTCCAATAGAAAATGACTGACCTTTATTATTGATGGTCATTGAAATGTTGTTCAACGCATCTTTCGTGAAAGTGATTTCATCGTCGTATGCACAAGCTTCTCTAGAATTAGGAGTCGCTGCATACCAGATCGGACCAAAAGCATCAGCAGGTCCTACACCAAAATGTCCTGGCGCATCTTGATCTGTCATCCAAGTGCGAGAACCTGAACCAGTAAGTGCATCCAAAATTGTTTGAGGAATAGTAAAAGCAACAAATACAGTTACTTTTTTACTAAGCACAGAAACAGCACCACCCGTACCAACGGCACGCACAGTAATGGTGTAATCATTAACACCAGGTGTTGCGTACTTATACGTAATGTTACCAGAAGGAATCACTTGTGTTTTACCATCACCAAAATCAATGTTATAGGTTAAAGCATCCGTTGCTTTAGCTGTAATCGTTACAGATCCTGTTCCATTACCATTAGGGTTAGAAGCATCTACACCAACTATAGCAGTAGTAAGCGTTAAGCCTGTTGGTGTTTTAATGTTACCAAAACTATATTCAGTTTTTTTACAAGAAACAAACCCAATAGTTGTGATAAACAAAACCGCAACAATATATTTTAAATTATTTTTCATAATTGTAGGTTTTATCAAATTAGTTTAAGGTGATATCATCAAATAAGAACGTAAAGTTTGCAGAGCCATCACCAACAGTTCCTAAATCAAATATCAATACGATTTTTTGATAGGTGTTGGCAGTATTAATAGCACTGTAATCAAAACTTAATGTTTCCCAACCACCTGCAACAGTTGTTGTAACTTCTTTTTCGAAGCTAATTGCACCGTTGCTTTGGTTTTCAACTTTTAATAAAAGTTTAGCCCCAGCTCTTGGTGAAAATACTTTTACTTTAAATGTTTTCTTAGTTGAGAAATCAATTGGAGCAGCTAAACCAATCCAACTTCCACCCCAAATTTGACCTGCATTTTTAACCATCTTACCAACTTTAGCGCTGGTATTGATACCGCCAGACTGAGGATTGTTAACAACAGTTACAACACCACCATCAAAATCGTTCCAAGTATAGGTAAGGTTATTTGATTCGAAAGTCAATGGAAGACTTACCGATTCTACAAAGTTGGTAGATAATTTTCTAACATCATCCCAATAGAAAACTTTACCATTTCCGCTATTACCAAAATCAAAGAAGATGGAAGCCATGTCGTAGGTATACGTAGCATTAAATGCAGCAGTACCAGGCGCTTGATTGTTAAAGTCAAAAATTAAGGTTTCCCATTCACCGGCCATTGTTGTAGTTGCAAAAGTTTCTACAGAACGCTGACCGTTTGTATGGTCTTCAACTTTTAATAAAACTCGAATGCCTGCAGCTGGAGAATATACTCTTACACTCATTTGAGAAGATGTAGCCGTTAAAGGAATGGCAGTTGCAAAACCTGTTGAAGTACCAATAGTAGTACCCGCCCAAGTTTCTGCACCATTTACTTTAGTTGTTTTTTTAACCTTGTTGTTTGCGTCGTTAGGATCCACCGCATCTACTGTTTGGTTATTACCAAAGTCAGTAACCGTATAGTTTACACCTTGCACATCAAATGTTACAGGTAAATCTATTCTAGAATTTGGCATTGCATCTGTTAATCTAATATCATCCATGTAAAAAGTGAAATTAGCAGAGCCATCACCAGGTGTACCATTATCAAAAATAACAACGATATTATGGTATTCATTAGCAGCGTTGATTGTTCTGTAATCAAATGCTAAATCTTCCCATGCATTTGCAACAGTCGTTAACACTTCTTTTTCAAAAGCGATAGAACCGTTTCCTGCATTTTCAACCTTAAGAAGCACTTTAGCGCCTACTCTTGGAGAAAATACTTTCATTCTGAAAACTTTGTTGGCAGAAAAATCAATTGGACCACCAAGACCAATCCAGCTTCCACCCCAAGGGTCTCCAGCATTTTTTACCATTTTAGCAACTCTAGTAGAAGCATTGGCTGTACTACTATGCGGGTTAGCAACAACGGATACGTTACCGCCACTAAAATCATTCCATGCATAGTTAATAGAAGTTGATTCAAAAGTTACTGGAAGAACAACTGGATCTACAATGGTTATCACTTTTGTAAATGTTGTTGTTGCAGCACCACCACTTAAAGCAACTACTCTAACAGTATAAGAACCTGTTTTAGCATAGGTTTTAGAAATGGTTTGACCTTCTAAAAAGTTAGTAGGTACTTCATTAGCTACATCACCAAAATAAACTTGAAAGAAAGTTTCATACAATGCTTTTGCAGAAACATTTACTTTGTATTTATTTGCTGGATCAATTACAGCTGTTACATCTAAATTTTCTGGCGCTCTAAAAGTTACGGTTAACTTTTGAGTTACAGTTGTAGAAACACCTGCAACGTTTGTACCGGTAATTTTTACATCATAAACGCCTTCTGGATATACTTTTGAAGTACTGCCACCAGGTAACACTTTAACAGGACCCGCAGTTCCATGTCCATAAGCAATTTCAAAACTTGCAACACCTTCACCATTTGGTGTGATGGTCACAAGGCCTGTATTGTCTTGGGTAATGGTAAACATGGCACCCAATTTTGCAGATGTTGCAGTCGTTTCCACGAAAGAAACATCATCATTGATTTCTTTTTTACATCCTGAGAATGTAGAAATGAGTATCAAGCCACTCAATAAATATTTTAATGTTTTCATACTATTTAATTCAATAGATTATACAATGAGATTAATATCCAGCATTTTGGGTTAAACCAGAAATATCAACCTCTTGTTGAGGTATTGGGAACACTTCATGCTTACCAACTTTGAAGCCAGTAATTTTTGAAGCAGCTTGTCCAGTTCTTACTAGGTCAAAGAAACGATCTCCTTCCATAGCAAGTTCTAATCTACGCTCATCCCAAATAGCTTGACGAAGTGCAGTTCCAGTTGCAGTAATGTTATTAGAAGCATTACCAAACGCCCTTTGTCTAACTTGATTTAAATAACCTTGCGCTTTTGCATCATTAGGTGCAGTAGCTCTATTAAATGCTTCGGCAGCCATTAATAAAACATCGGCATAACGAATGATTCTAAAGTTGTTGAGGTAGTTTAATTCTACTTGACCAGAAGTTTCTCCTTTACGTGGCAAATACTTTTGATTGTATAAACCTGTATTTTTAAATGGAGCTACTTGATAGGTAATATTAAAAGAAGGATTTGCAGCTTTGTAGGCTTCAATATCTAATACCGTTACCGCTTTTCTTTTATCACCTGCTGTGTAAGCAGCTGCTAAATTTTGAGTTGGTAAATTGGTACTCCAACCTGCAGCATAAGGCATTTGAGCAGAACCATTTAAGCCTCTGATACCACACTGCTGAATAGCATAGTTACCTTGGCCACGTGTTGCTCCACCCCAGTTGTAATAAGGAGATACATTAGAGTATTGAATTTCAAAAACAGATTCAGGACCGTTTTCTCCAGTTGCTAAATACATAGCACCAAAATCAGAAACAAGTGAAAATGCATTTGCATTGATCACTGCATCAAGTGTGGTAGCAGCTAAATCAAATTTACTTTGATAGAGGTATACTTTACCAAGTAAAGCCTGTGCAGCATACTTTGTAATTCTACCCTTTTGAACTTGTACTGCTGGAAGCGCCGTTACAGCTGCTGTTAAGTCCGCTTCAATTTGCTTGTAAACGTCTGCTTTAGGCGAACGCTTTAAAGTTTTTGATTGTGCAAGACTTAAACGCTTGTCTGTAAAAAGAGGCACATCACCAAACATACGCACAAGCGTAAAGTAGTAGTATGCGCGTAAAAAATGTACTTCACCGTAAAGGGCTTCTTTACCAGCAAACTCAACTTTTTCACCCGCTAAATTGGCCGCTTTATATTGCGCCATATAGTTGGCACGGTTAACACCTTCGTATGCAGATACCCAAATTTCTTGAAGGGTTCCGTTTACAGGTGTATGTGTATAGTCATCAATTTGTTGTAATGATAATACGTCAGACGCATTTTCACCACCCGATACTGCGTTATCAGATGCAATATCACCAATAGGTACAACTTGGTTGATCCATTGTAGTGGCGTGTAAACACTCACCAACATATTTCTATAATCAGATGCAGACTTTAAATAGTCTTGCTCTGTGATAACAAAATCTTCGTGAGGATTGTAATCGACCCACTTTGTACAAGATATAAGCGTGGTAATAACTAAAACCAGGCCTACTATTTTCATTGAATTGATCTTCATAATTGTATGTTTAAGTAGTGAAGATTATAGTTTAATATCAAAGCCAAAAGCAAATGTTCTAGCTTGAGGATATGCACCACGATCGATACCTGTATCTAAAATACCACCCGCAATTTCAGGATCAAATCCAGTATACTTTGTAAATACAAAAGCATTTTTTACTTGTGCATATACGCGAATACTGTTGAACCATTTTTTAGACGCTGGTGTATTAAAGGTGTAACCGAGTTGAATATTCTTGATTTTTAAGAAAGAACCATCTTCTACATATCTATCTGATACTCTGATATTACTATTTGCATCTACAAATGAATATCTTGGTAAACGCGCATCGTTTGTAGTTCCCTCACCAGTCCAACGACCTAGTACAGAGCGGTCTTTGTTAGAAAAGTTAGCGTTACGCTCGTATGCTTTATAAATATCATTGCCTACAGAAGCATACAAGAATGTATTAAAATCAAAGTTTTTATACGTTAGGTTAAAACTCCAACCCATTGTAAACTTAGGGAACGGATTACCAATATTGGTTTGGTCTGAAGCATTGATCACACCATCACCATTCATGTCTACGTATTTAATATCACCTGGCTGTGCACCTGCTTGTTTAGCTGAAGCTGCAATGTCTGCTGCATTTTGGAAAAGTCCTGCAGTTTTGTAGCCATAAAAATAGCCTGGTGCAAATCCTTTTTCAAATACAGTAACACTTTGTGATTGACCATTGAAGTAAAATCCACCTAAAATTTTAGCAGTTCCATTATCGTTGGTTGCTGTAACTAAGTTGGTAGCTGTTGTGAAAGTTAATGCAGTATTAAATTTCAAATTCTTACCAATCGATTCGTTATAATTTAAAGTGAAGTCAAAACCACTGGTTTTAGTAGCACCAATATTTGCAATTGGACTAGGTACAGTACCTAAATACAATGATGCAGCTGGAGTAAATAATAAACCGTCAACTGTTTTTTGGAAATAGTCTGCGTTTAAAGAAAACTTGTTGTTAAGTACAACTAAGTCAAAACCAATATTTGATTGGATTTGCTTTTCCCATCTTAGTGTGGTATTAGCAGAAGATCCAACTGTAGATCCTGGATAAAATACATCGTTAAATGTATATCCATTACTGTTTGCAGTAGGTCCGTAGCTTGGTCCACCAGTAACAATGCTAACAAATTGTGGATTCACATTTTCGTTACCAATGCTACCATAGCTTCCTCTAATTTTAAGTTGATCTACCCAGTCTGCTTTAAAGAATTTTTCTTTAGAAACAACCCATCCAAGAGATCCAGAGAAGAAGTTACCAAATTTATTATCAACACCAAATGCATAAGAACCATCTCTACGTGCACTAAATGAAGCTAAATATTTGTCTTGATAGTCGTAGTTAATACGAGAAAAATAAGAAAGGTTTCTTCTAAAATATTGATAGTAGTAACCTGCTAAAGCATTGGTATTGGTTGCTGTGTTGTTTCCAGTTGCAGCAGTAAAATCTGCAAATTCCCAACTGTTAAATGGAACATCTTGACGAGTTGCGCCAGCAGCATTTCCACTCACTTTTGCTAAAGAAAAACCAAGCACGGTTTCAAAATTATGATCCTGCTTTAGTTTAAAGTTATAGTTTGCAAAAGACTCCCAAGTGTAGTTGAAGTTGCTCACTTTTTCGTGTGATACACTATTGAATCTTCCGGTTACAGTAGAACCATCAGCATTCATTGAATTGTCTACGTTTAATGGGCCGTAGAATACAAGCGGAGCAAAGCTTTTAGCATTACCATCATACTTTGTGTAACCAAAACGAGAAGACAATGTTAGGTTGTTTAAAACCTTGTATTGCAACTCAAACTTTCCGTAAATTTTAGAACCAACATTTGAGTTATACGTGTTCTCTAATTTAGTAAGCGGGTTAAAAATTTCAGATAATAATAAATTACTGAAACCATATTTACCTGCTGTATTAGGTACATTGTTTAATACACTTACGGTAGGATCAAAATTGATCGCACTACCAATAACACTATTAAATGAATTCTCTTGAATGCCTTTAGAGTTTAAAGTAACTGCAGTGGTATTCAATAAGAATTTAAGTTTCTTAGAAATATCAAAAGTTAAGTTGGCAGAAAAGTTACCTCTATCAAAACGAGATTTGTCATTTCCTCCTACAATACCACCTTGGGTTAAATAACCCGCAGATAAGAAGTAGGTCATATTTTCACTACCGCCTTGTGCTGCAATCGTATGAGATTGCATCGCAGCTCTTTTAAATATTTGGTCTTGCCAATTGGTGCCCACACCTAATAAAGAAAGGTTTGGAAACACAATAGGTCCACCAGCAGTGGTGCTACCTTCATTGATCATGGCAGCATATTCTGTAGCGTTTAAAACACCAAGGGTGTTCATCACTTCTTGCACGCCATAGTTACTATTAATAGTAATCGCTGCTTTTTGGTTTTTTCTACCACCTTTAGTGGTCACCACGATAACACCATTACCACCTTTAACACCAAAAATGGCAGTTGTAGCAGCATCTTTTAATACGTTGATTGACTCGATATCTGCAGCGTTAATAGCATTAAGGTCAGTGAGTGTTTGAGGAACCCCGTCAATAATTACCACTGGGTCAGTACCAGAGAAAGAAGGAATACCTCTAATTAATACGGTTGGTTTAGCTCCAGGTGATCCAGATTGAATCACGTTAACACCAGACGCCTTACCTTGTAAAGCCTCTTCCGTTCTTACGGGTTTTAATTTTTCAATATCACTTGACTTTACTGTTGAAATAGCACCAGATATTTTGGTAACCTTTTGGGTACCATAACCTACTACTACAACATCACCAAGTGTGTTTGCAGGGTTTTGTTCTAAAGAAACCTCTACTTCACCTGCTTTTACCACCGTAACCTTGGAAGTAATTAAGCCTGTGTAAGTGATTTCTAGGATAGAACCTACAGCTGTGTTAAGTGAAAACCGGCCATTGGCATCGGTGAGGGCAACAGATTTGCCCTTAACAGAAACAGAAGCCCCTACTAGCAATTCGCCAGTATTTTTGTTTTTTACTCTACCGGTAACGGCAATTGACTGAGCGTAAAGCGTTTCTACGCCAAGCCCGAGCATCAAAACAAGGCACATAAGAATAAATCTTATTTTCATAATGCAATCGTTTATGTGAAAGAAAAAAAATGAATTTTTGGCAACGTAAAAGTAGTAACAGACACTACAAAATCTTTATTGTTTAACACTTCAATACTACATCACTATTTTTAACTAATTGATTATCAATAATGTAAATTACTTCAATACTACATCAATGAACATTTCATATATTTAAGTTTTAATAAAATCTTTGAGCAGTGAAAAAAATTATCTTTTTACTCCTTCTTCCCATTTTTGCTAGTAGCCAAAATACTATTGGCCTTCCAGATATTATTAATTATTCTAAACTATCCTACAACGCAGGGCTGCAGAACTGGGATGTTAAACAAGACAAAAACGGAATTGTTTACTTTGCCAATAACGAAGGCTTATTAAGTTTCGATGGCAAGAATTGGAAACTATACCCCCTACCCAATAAAACCATTGTTAGATCAGTTGCCATAGGCAGCGACCATAAAATTTACGTGGGTGGGCAGGACGAACTTGGTTATTTTGCCCCAAATACAAACGGTAACCTAGTTTATAACTCACTTACAGCGTTAATTCCTGCAAAATTCAGGTCATTTGAAGACGTTTGGGACATCGTTTCAATAGGTTCATCCCTGTTTTTTAGGTCTCCTAATAAAATTTTTCAGTACAATGGGGGTGCCATTACGGTATTTAAAGCCCCTTCCGAATGGGCTTACTTAACCAGCTGTAACGGTAAATTATACGCCCACGACTACCAAACAGGGCTGATGTCATTTGAAAATGATAGCTGGCAACCAGTGCAAACTAATTATAGTTTCTCCAAAACTGACCCTATTACAGGTATGATCCCAAGCGGACCCGGAGCCATCATTACCACTTTGAAAAGCGGGATTTTTTATTTCGCCAACAGCACCATCACCCCAATTAAATCGGGCGCTGCTAATTTTATTCAAAATGAACGGATTTATAGCGCCATTGCCATCAACAAAGAGTGGACTGCCTTAGCAACTAGCAACAGTGGCGTGTACATTATTAATAATAGAGCCGAAATCATTCAAAAGTTTTCAAGTACCGAAGGCCTTCAAAGCAATAATATTTTAAGCATCTTTTTGGACAACAAACAAAATTTGTGGTTGGGTTTAAATAATGGACTAGATTTTATTGCCTATAACAGCGCTATCAAGCATATTTCACCCAAACTACTCGACGAATCTGGCTACACAGCCATGATTCAAAACCAACAGCTCTATATTGGTACATCTAACGGTCTCTATACGGTTGGACTTCAACCCCTAAAGGATTTAAGTTTTAGTAAAGGCGACTTTTCGTTGGTACAAAATACAAGCGGCCAAACATGGGGCCTATCACTTATCAATAACAAATTACTGTTAGGACATCACGAAGGTGCATTTTATGTAAACAACAATACGGCTACTTCCTTCTCAAACAAACCAGGGTTTTGGAATTTTACACCACTTGGCAATATGTCACCTGCAAGTATTGTTGTGGGCGGTACGTATAGAGGGCTTACCATTTTTGACGCCAAAGCCAATCAACTCTTTCAAACACTTGATATTCCAAATTTTATAGAGTCATCGAGGTATGTTACCATTGATGCTGAAGAAAATATTTGGGTTTCACATCCTTATCATGGCGTCTATAAGATTGAAAAAAATATGGATGGGAACTATACCACCAAACAATATCAGAAAAAAGAAGGGCTTCCTGCTTTACTAAACAATCATATTTATAAAATAAAAAACAGAATTGTCGTTGGTACTGAAAACGGTGTGTATGAATACAATACAGAAAAAGATAAGTTTGAAACAGCCTCAAGCTATACGTCACTGATTGGTAACCAAAGTATTCGCTATTTAAAAGAAGACAAAGAAGGTAATATCTGGTTTATTCACGAAAAAGTACTGGGTGTTATTGACTATACAGGCAATCAACCTCAAGTCATTTACATTCCTGAACTAAATGCCAAAATGTTAAGTGGTTTTGAATATATATATGCCATTGATGGGAGTAACATTTTTTTAGGTGGTGAAAAAGGATTTTATCATATCAATTATGAAAAGTATAAAAAGCTAGCGCCTGCTTTAAACGTTCAAATAAGATCCGTGCATATTATTGACAACCTAGATAGCACTTTATTTGGCGGCTACTTTAAAAATGTAAATGAAAATCAGGTTCAAGATGCATCAAATAAGCCTCAGGTTGCCTACCGTTTTAAAACCATGCATTTTGATTTTACATCCGTTGCATTTGGCTTCCAAAACAATCTAGAATATAGTTATAGATTAAAAGGCTTTGAAAACAACTGGTCTGCGTGGACTAAAAGAACTGAAAAAGAGTATACCAATTTAGTACCTGGCAGTTATACGTTTGAAGTAAAAGTTAGAAACAACCTAGGCAATGAATCAGCAGTATCTAGCTACCAATTTACAATTGATGCGCCTTGGTACCGAACACTACTTGCTTATCTGCTTTATTTTATTGCCATTGGATTTGGCGTTTATAAACTTCATATTTACCAGCGTACAAAGTTTAAAGCGCAACAGCAAAAATATGAGCAGGAGCAGCAACGTTTACGATATATCCACGAGTTAGAAATCAATAAATCTGAAAGTGATTTAGTAACGCTTCAAAATGAAAAGCTAGGCGTAGAAATCGAATATAAAAATTCTGAACTAGCTTCTTCTGCGATGCACATTGTAAAAAAAGGCGAGCTGCTTACCAAAGTTAAAAGTGAACTAGGTAGTATCATAAAAAAAATCGACAATGAATACGCTATTACCGAATTAAAAAAGATGGTAAAGGCACTCAACGAAGATGAAAATTTAGACCAGGAATGGGAATACTTTACCAAGCATTTTGATAAAGTACATTCTGATTTTATTGTCAAGCTCAAAGAAAAACATAGCAATATCAGTAACAACGAACTTAAGCTATGTGCTTATTTAAGAATGAACTTATCTACTAAAGAAATCGCGCAACTCATGAATATATCTGTGCGGGGCGTAGAAATTAGCAGGTATCGACTTCGCAAAAAACTAAACCTAGCAACTGACACCAATTTATTTGATTACCTTATTAGTATTGGATAATTCAAATATTTCGTTGGGCCATGCAATGGTTTGACCATTTGATAACCATGATGGCATAGCAGCGCCTCGGTCTTTTAATGTTTGTGTAAGCAAATTTGCAAGCGCTTTGGTTTTTGCATGTTCAACACTAGACAAGTCGTGCTGTTCCTCTATGTCTTTTGAAAGGTTATATAATTCTAGGGTTTGCTGCTTATGGAAGTAAATAAGTTTCCAATCCCCTTGCCTAATAGCAGACGCCCATGAAATACCTTTTAAATTAATATTTGTCCAGTTGTTAGGGTAGTGCCAAATAATTGTCTTTTGCTCGTCAATATTTTTTTGTTTGCCTTGTAAAACGGGTAAAAAACTTTTCCCATCTACCATTTGTGTAACAGTTTTTGTTTTGGCGTTTGCCATTTGTAATATGGTGGTAAAATAATCTTCCGAAACAATATATTGTTTAGATAAAGACCCAGGTTTTATTTGAGGCCCAGCAGCAATCATTGGTACGCGAATACCCCCTTCGTATAACGACCCTTTACCCTGTTTGAGTGGCAGATTTTGCGTATGCGGCTCACCCGATCTACTTCCTTGTAAACTAAGGCCACCATTGTCTGAAGTAAATAAAATATAGGTATCCTTATCTAGTCCATTTATTTCTAAGTAGTTCATAATATCACCAAGGCTTTTATCCATGCCTTCCACAAGTGCCGCGTACTTAGCTTCTGTATCTGTGAGTCCAGCTTCGATGTATTTTTGATAAAAGCGAACATCTTTATCGTAGGGTACATGCACAGCGTAATGCGATAAATATAAAAAGAATGGCTTGTTGCTATCTCGCTCGTTAAGTGTATGAATAGCTTCTCTTGTGATTGCTTCCGTTAAATAAAGATCTTCAGGTATATATTTTTCAAGTCCTCTAACTGCCCAGCTGATATCTTTTTCATTTTGACGATAATTTTTTGATGCTAAAAAACTACCCGGATGTCCAGCTGCACTTCCTCCTATATTGATATCAAAACCCATATTTACAGGTGACGCACCTGGCATACCGGTTGGTGCAAAATGTGCTTTACCTGCATGAATGGTATAATAACCAACCTCTTTTAAAATTTGTGGTAAAGGTGTTGCGACTACTGTGTGATTATGGCCCTCTGAACGATAAAGTTCCGGCGTAAGTCCATTATAATTCCAATTAGCTGGCTTTAATACACTGTCTTTAAAATCAGTGGGTGTATTGATATTTACATTGGTCCAATTGGTAACGCCATGTCTTGCTACATTCATACCTGTCATAAGACTGACCCTTGTGGGCGTACAAACTGCATTTGAATAAGCATTAGTTAGCATCATACCTTTTGCAGCCAACTTTTCCATATTAGGTGTATGGTAAGTGGCATTGAGTTTTGTTGACT